>JAHEFH010000191.1 GCA_024640245.1 Paracoccaceae bacterium
GCCGCGGTGATCATTGGCGGGACCGTTCTCAAGGGCGGCTACGGACGCGTCGGTGGAACGATCCTGGGTGCACTGATCCTTACCACGATTGGCAACATCCTGAACTTCACGGACCTGATTTCCAACTATCTCAACGGGACGATGCAAGGTCTGATCATTATCGTCGCTGTTTGGCTTCAGCGTGCTGACTGGGGCAAGAAGACCAAGACCTAAACCAGAATTTGCGAACGGGCGCCGAGTGGGGCCCAACGTGATGAACCGGGCTTCACCGGAATGGCGGAGCTCACTTTAAAACCTAGATCGGGAGGATCAAATGAAACTATCTAAATCGCTATTTGCCCTGACTTTGGGCGGCGTCATGGCCCTGTCGGGCGCCGCCACGGCTGCCGACAAGATCAAGATTGGGGTGTCATATCCAACTCCGACCCATGCCTGGGCTGCCGGCATGAACTGGCACGCAGAAAAAGCGGAGGAACGGTTGGAGGCACTCTATCCGGATATTGATCTCATTCTGGTCAACTCTCCGGATCCCGGAGCACAGGCCAGCGCGCTGGAAGATCTCGTGTCCGTTAATCAGATTGACGCTCTGGTCATTCTGCCATTCGAATCCGATCCGCTGACGGATCCGGTGCTAAACGTCAAGAAATCTGGCGCTCTGATCACTGTGGTCGATCGCGGCCTGAGCCAGGAAGGCATCGAGGATATCTATGTTGCGGGCAACAATCCTGAACTGGGCCGCGCCTCTGCCGTTTATATGAAGAGCCGGCTGAAAGGGGGCGACAACATCGTGATCCTGCGCGGCATCCCGACGCTGATCGACAACGAGCGTTTTGATGCCTTTATGGCCGAAATCGAAGGGTCGGGTATCAATGTCCTCGATAACAAACACGCAAACTGGAATCGCGATGACGGTTTCGAAGTCATGCAGGATTTTCTGAGCCGTTTTCCAGACATTGATGCGGTCTGGGCGCAGGATGACGACATCGCAATCGGCGTCGTGGCCGCGCTGAAGCAGGCCGGGCGCGATGGCGATGGCATGTTTGTCGTCGGCGGTGCCGGCATGAAGGAGACCATCAAAGGCATCATGGACGGCAATGAACTTGTTCCAATCGACGTTCTTTATCCGCCGGCGATGCTGGCCACTGCGATGGACGTGACCGTTGCTGCCTTCAAGTCGAACGGACCGGTCGCAGGCCGCTATATCCTGGGGGCGACGGTGATCGACAAGAGCAATGCCGAGAACTTCTATTTTCCGGACTCTCCGTTCTAAGGCAGTTTTTGCTGCGTACGGCGATACGACAACAGAGGGAGCGGGTGGCCGCTCCTTCTCCCCAAATCTCGGAGGATGTGATGAAAACGATCAAGGGCCCCGCACTTTTTCTTGCGCAATTTGCAGGTGACGACGCGCCATTCAACAGTTGGGACGGGATTACGAAATGGGCCGCCGATTGCGGCTACAACGGTGTTCAGGTTCCCAGTTGGGATACGCGCCTGATTGACTTGGCAAAGGCCGCATCCTCCAATGCATATTGCGACGACTTCAAAGGGTTGGCTGCAGAAAACGGGGTGGAGGTTACAGAATTGTCCACCCACCTCCAGGGCCAGTTGGTCGCTGTTCATCCGGCATATGATACGGGCTTTGACGGGTTCGCAGCGACCGAGGTTCGGGGAAATCCGAAAGAACGACAAGAGTGGGCTGTCGAGCAGGTGAAGCTGGCCTTGTCCGCGTCGCGGAATATGGGCATCGGTGCACATGCGACATTTTCAGGGGCGCTGGCTTGGCCTTACTTCTATGCATGGCCGCAACGGCCGGTTGGTCTGGTCGAGGCCGCCTTCGACGAGTTGGCGAAGCGCTGGCGTCCGATACTGGACCACGCCGACGCATGCGGAGTGGATGTCTGCTATGAAATTCACCCCGGCGAGGATTTGCACGATGGTGTATCATTTGAAATGTTTCTGGAGCGTGTCGGCAATCACAAGCGCGCCAACATGCTCTACGACCCGTCGCACTATGTTCTGCAGTGTCTCGACTATCTGGACAACATCGACATTTACAAAGATCGTATCAGGATGTTCCACGCTAAGGATGCAGAGTTCAATCCGACAGGGCGACAAGGTGTTTATGGCGGCTATCAGCCGTGGGTTAACCGCGCAGGACGGTTCCGCAGCCTGGGCGACGGGCAGGTCGATTTTGCCGCGGTCTTCTCCAAAATGGCGGCCAATGACTTTGACGGCTGGGCCGTAGTCGAGTGGGAGTGTTGCTTGAAGCACCCTGAAGACGGGGCGCGTGAAGGCGCGCAATTCGTCAAGGATCATATCATTCGCGTCACCGAACGCGCGTTTGATGATTTTGCGGACGGCGGCACGGATGACGTGGCGAACCGGAAAATGTTGGGATTGGAGGCTTAGATGGCAATCGAAGGACGAAACGAAACCAACACCGGCCCGATCCGGTTGGGAATGGTGGGCGGCGGAAACGACGCATTTATCGGCGGTGTACATCGTATCGCCTCGCGCCTGGACGGCAAGTACCAGCTGGTCGCCGGCGCGCTTTCCTCGACGCCGGAGAAGGCGCAGGCCTCGGGTGTCGCGCTTGGATTGGCGGCAGACCGCATTTACGACGATTTCAAACAAATGGCGATCCGCGAGGCACGCCTGAAAAACGGGATAGAGGCGGTCGCAATCGTCACGCCGAACCACGTGCACTACGCGGCGGCCCGTGAATTTCTCAAACGCGGCATTCACGTGATTTGCGACAAACCCCTGACCTCCAATCTTACGGACGCCAGGAAATTGGCGAAGGCGGCAGCAGCCTCCGATGCCTTATTTGTTCTGACACACAATTACACTGGCTATCCTATGGTGCGGCAGGCAAGGGATATGGTCGCCAGAGGAGAGATTGGCACGGTCCGCGTGGTTCAGGTGGAGTATGCCCAAGACTGGCTGACCGAACATCAGGATTTCAAGCAAGCCGAGTGGCGCACAGATCCGGCACGGTCCGGGGCAGGCGGCTCGACCGGTGATATCGGCACGCATGCCTTTAACCTTGCGGGATTTGTCACCGGGTTGGAGCTGGAAAGCCTGTCGGCCGATCTGCACGCCTTTGTGCAAGGACGTAGGGTCGATGACAACGCCCACGTCATGTTGCGCTACGAGGGCGGTGCGCGCGGAATGTTATGGTGCAGCCAGGTGGCACCGGGAAACGAAAATGGATTGCGCTTGCGGATATATGGCGGCAAGGGCGGGCTGGAATGGTTTCAGGAAGATCCGAATTACCTGTGGCATGCGCCTTTCGGAGAACCCAAGCGCCTGATTACCCGGAACGGTGCCGGAATAGGCGGTGCTGCAGGTCGGGTCAGTCGTATCCCCGCCGGCCACCCCGAAGGATATCTGGAAGGATTTGCAAATATTTACTCCGAAGCGGCGGAGGCGATCGTCGCCAAAAGGAATGGACTACCAGTCCCGGCAGACGTTGTCTTTCCCTCCGTCCATGACGGCTTGAAGGGTGTGGAGTTCATAGACGCCTGCGTGCGATCATCTTCCCGTGACGCGGCCTGGATCAAAGTCGGATAAAAATTAGACTGGACAATTTGGGGCAGCATTCTGGTGACCCGATTGGAACCAAGGACCTCTTTGCAAAATGGAGCCGGGCTTGGAGGAGGTAGCGGCCTACCTCTTAACCCGTTTAGAAGTATACAAAATATATCGGAAAATTTGGTGGAGCCTAGGAGGATCGAACTCCTGACCTCTTCGCTACCAGGGTAGAGATCAGTTGGTTTG
>JAHEFH010000077.1 GCA_024640245.1 Paracoccaceae bacterium
ATCTGCGGTCTTGCGCTGATCAACATCGACGCATTTTCCGCTGCGGTGGACTGGGGCTTCAATGTCTCGGCCACCTATTTCGGATTGTACTGGCAAGTGCTCTTGCTCGCCACGTTCCTTATTGGGATGGTGCTCTGCGTCCTGCCCGGCGGCAAGGCCGTTCTGGGCGCTATGGACACACCGGAATTCACAACTTTCCAGTGGGGCTCCATGATCATGTGTACCCTGCTTGCCGGTGGTGGCGTTTTCTGGGCTGCGGGCGAACCGATTGCCCACTACCTCTGGACTCCGCCTGTTTTCGGGGACCTCAGCGCCGATACCGCCGCACGCACACATGCCGCGCTGGCGCAGGCCTTCATGCACTGGGGTTTTCTGGCCTGGGCCATCCTGGGCGCGCTGACCACCGTGATGCTGATGCACTACCACTATGACAAGGGCCTGCCGCTTGCACCACGCACGCTGCTCTACCCCGTCTTCGGCGACCGTGCAATCAACGGCCCAATCGGCCTGATTGCCGATGCAAGCTGCATTATCGCCGTCGTGGCCGGCACCGTGGGGCCGATTGGTTTCCTTGGCCTTCAAATGTCCTACGGCCTGAACGCCCTGTTCGGCATTCCAGACACTTTTGCCACGCAAACCGCGATCATCATCGGCCTTGGCGCGCTTTACACGATCTCGGCTGTTTCGGGCCTGTCGCGCGGCGTCCAGTTGCTGTCGAAGATCAACGTCATCCTGGCCTTCGTGCTGCTAGCATTCATGCTGGTTGCCGGTCCGACGTTCTTCATTTTCGACAATTTCGCGGGCGGCATGGGCACCTACCTGTCGAACTTCTTCGACATGGCGATGTACCGTGGCGAAGCGGGCCTGTTCGGCGAACCCGGCTGGCTGGGATGGTGGACCGTGTTCTTTTGGGGCTGGTTCCTGGGCTACGGGCCGCTGATGGCGATCTTCATCGCACGTGTCAGCCGCGGCCGGTCGATCCGCTCGATCATCATCATGCTGTCGATCGTGGCGCCCTTGGTCACCAACTTCTGGTTCACGATCATCGGCGGCACCGGCATCGGTCTGGAACAGTTGACGCCCGGCGTGATTTCCGGCCCGTTCGAAGGCTTCAACCTGCCCGCCGGCCTGCTGGCGATCACACAGGCGATGCCGCTCGGTTTCTTGCTGTCGCTGCTGTTTCTGGTGCTGACGCTGATCTTCGTGGCCACCACGGGCGACTCGATGAGCTTTGTTATCGCGATGTCGATGTCGACGGACGACAACCCATCGGCTTCTCTGCGGGTGTTCTGGGGCGTGGCTATGGCAGTGATGGCGATCATCCTGATCTCGACCGGCTCGGGCGGTATCGGCAAGCTGCAAAGCTTCATCGTGGTCACGGCCGTGCCGGTGTCTCTGGTACTGTTGCCCTCGCTTTGGGACGCGCTGCGCATTACACTGGCGCTGGGACGCAAATAACGGTCGGGGGCGGGTTGCACGCGACCCGCCCCTGCCCTGCCAAACATTTACGCCACCGCATCCAGAGGACCGTTTCATGACTTGTTCCGATCTCAATCCCGCCCCGGAGGCCGCCGCTTTCCGCCGCGCACCGTCAGAGGTCATGCGGCTGGACCGGATGGGAAGCGCACACCCGACCCGCCTGTCTTTCCTGCGGGTTCTGCTGCGGCGATTGCAGGCCGAAGGCTGGACATTCGACCGGCCGGTCTGGGACATCGACGCCAAGGGCATCGGCCGCGCGGTCTATCGCGCCATCGGTCCGGTACGCACCTACAGCCTGGTCGCATTCGCACATGATCTGCCGGATCACATGCGGTCCGACCGGGTGATCGCAACCGCCTGGGATGCAACTTTCTGCCTTTACGACGGCACCCCTTCCGAGACCGATCTGGACCGGTTGCAGGCAAACGTGCCCTTGCAAGAGGCAGGCCGGATCAGTTCGACCGAACTGTCGCTAAGCCGCGCCAACCGCTCGGTCCGTCTTTTCGACCACGTACTGGAACGGCTGGCCTCCGGACAACAGCCCGATGTCGCCGAAATCGAGGCTGTCGGTTACCTGATGCGGACCACCGCGGTCTACGGTTCCGGCAAGTTCGGTGCTGCGGATCGCGCCGCTATCGCGGATCGGCCAGAACTTACCGGACCGTTCCAGGCAGAAATGCTGTCGGTCTGGCTGACGCGCTCCTTCACCGTCGACATGGTGGAACATCTTGCGGCCCTGCGTGGCGGAGACAGTGCCGTCAGGCTGGACGAGAGCATCCGGCGCAGGCTGGGCGTCGGAAACTCGACCGGTCTGGGCATGGCGCCGTTTCTGGTGCGCCACCCGGTGCTGCTGAACAATTGGATGGCGGCCCGCGAAGAGGCTCTGGCACGAGTTCGCGCGCAACCTTCCGCGACACCCGAGGCGGTCACGATCCTTGGACAGACGCTGGAAAAGGCACAACGCAACGCTGCAAGCTGGCATTCCGAACACCCCGTGCAGGTCACGAAACTGGCAGACCTGCGCCGTGACCTGACCCGGATCGAGGAAAAACTCGCCGCGTTTCCCGGAGAGCAGGATCATCCCTGGGACGCGCTGTGGCGCTGGGGCGGCGAAACCCTGTCCATCGAGGGACAGGAGGCGCTGCTGTCACTGATGCTGGAACCGCATGGCGATCTGATCGACGGCCTGGCCGGCTGCATGAATGCCGACGAGGCTGCGGCCTTTCGCATCGACGGAACCGAGTCCGTGGGCGATTTTCGGGCGACACTGGGGCGCGACTATGACTGGGCGCTGAACACGGACTTCGACAAGCCCCAACAATCCGCGCGCTTCTGGTACGTTTCCGAGGAAAAACTGGAGCCGCGTCTGGGCGACCGTTACGCCGAGGACGGCGCGGAGCGGGAATTGCCCCTGTGCACTGGCCGCATGGCGGCGGAACTGGCAAGAAGCCTGAAAGGTTGGGCCGACGATCAGCCGCTGGCGCAATTCCTGCTGGCCCATCCCGAGCACCGCCTGATGGCGCGCCGGGTTCAGATTTGCGCCCGCTATCCGTATTCGGAAATTCAGGACAACCTGATCGCAGAAGACATGCTGCCGATCGACCTGCTGCGCTGTAAGCTGGCGTTCTTCGGTGCCAGCCATTTCGATCCCCGCTCTGACCGCTGGGTGCGAATAGCCCTGTTTCAGGGCGCGCCCTATCCGCAAGACCTGGCAGAGGAAAAATCGCTATGATGCCGGAACCGAACGATCCGACACGCGCCGGCGCACCGGTCCCCCAAGGTGTGGACGGTCAGGTGCGCCTGTCGATGACCGAACTGGAAACACTTGCCGCCAAAGCCGCCCGCGGTGCCGGACTGGAATGGGGGCTTGCCGAAGAGGCCGGCGTGGCTGTGCGCTGGCTGCAGGCGCGCGGATTTGATGGCGCTGATCTGCTGATACGGCATCTGAAACACAATACGGGTGGTTGCTGGCGCGACATGGCTCCGGTGATCGAAAAACGGGTCTGGAGCTCTGCCGGAAGTCATCCATTATCCCCGATCACTGCGGGAACCACGCTTGGCGATTACGCCACGCTACCCGACGGCCTGGAGGCTGGCCCGATCGACCTGCTAAAAGTCGACGGCCCGGGTCTTCTGCTGCCGTTCCTGTCCGGACTATCTCATCTTTTGGGCAAGCCCTGCGCGATGGAATGGGCCGGCAACAGAATTGTCGTATTTGGTAACGACGTTCATTCGCGGACATCAACCACAACGGATATCCTCACCGACTGTGCGGACGTCCGGATATTCCAACCAGACGCCGCCAATACCGCAACACTTGTCACCCCGAGGGTTCGCAAAATCGCCATCGACACGCTGCGGGGTCTTGATGCCCTAGCCATGTCGACTACCGTACCCGCTTCCGAGCAGTCGCGCCAAGGCGCGGGCGCCGGAACATCTGACAACGACTGATCCAGAATCCGAAAGGACACCTATGCAACCCTTCCGCCTAGATCCCGGCCGCCGAATGAGCGACGCCGTTCGCATCGGCAACCTGATCTTTCTCGCCGGGCAGATTCCTGTCGATCTGAGTGCCGATATCGCCGTTCAAACCCGGCAAGTTCTGGATGCCATCGACGGGGTAATGGCACGCTTTGGCGGCAGCAAGAGCGATCTGGTGTCTGTCCAGGTCTGGTTGTCCGACATGGCTGACTTTCAAGGCATGAACGCGGTGTGGGACACCTGGGTTGACCAGGAAAATCCGCCCGCGCGCGCGACCTGCGGCGTTGCGCTTGCACGGCCTGGAATGCGGGTCGAAATGGTCGCGGTGGCAAATCTGGTTGAGGTTCCGTCAAAATAACGTGGACCGGTCCACGCAAGGAGAGTTGTCGCACCAGACCAAGGCGTAACGGCCAGTTCCCCTTGTCAAAACACCAGATTTAAATTCTCCACCTGGTTGTCCAGACAGAGACCCGATTCTTGGCTGTCAGCGACGCCTATGCCATTATCGCAGCGCCGTAGGACCACTGAGTGACGATCAAGATAATGCCCGGTTTTCAATCCGTTCCACAGTCGCTGGCTTCAAGTGCGCGACGCCCACGCAAGACCCGGCCCTAAAAAGGATCAGCCGCGCCGACCGAGCGTCACAATCTTGTCCCACAACGCGTCGGCGACCTCGACTTTTTCTGCGGGGCGGCGTTTCTGACCGGGCATTCGGGCATTCTCGTCTTGCGCGACGGCTTCGGCAAGGCGTGCCAGTCGGGCGGGGAACTGGTCGGTAAAGCTTTGAGTGTCTATCAGGATGTACATCTGCCCGAGCCGGTGCGGCGGACCGTCGGGAAGTTTCAATCCTGCGACATCCAAGGAATTCACCGACCCGGTCATCCCGGCAGCCAACAATTCGACCAGGATCCCCAGCCCCCAGCCCTTGTATACTGCGGCGCTGCAAAGCGAACCGCGCAGGGCGGCCTCGGGGTCTGTCGTCGGCGCGCCGTTTTCATCCACGGCCCAGCCCAGCGGAATTTGTTCTCCGGCATATTTTGCCATGGTTATCTTGCCCAGCGCCACGGCGGAGGTCGAGAAATCGGCATGCACGGACAGGCCGCCTTTTCCGTCCGGCACCGACATCGCAATCGGATTGGTGCCGATCACGCGTGTCTTGCCGCCGGGCGCTGCAACAACGGGCGAGGCATTGGTAAATCCAAGGCCCATCAGGCCCGCCCGCCCGATCTGTTCGGTGAAATATCCAAGCGACGTACAGGTGTGACTTTGCGCGACTGCCAACATGGCAATACCGGTCTGTCTCGCCAGTTCTATCGCCTTGTCGCGCGCCGCTGAAAAAGCCGGTTGAGCAAAGCCACAACGCGCATCCGACAGGATTGCCGCTATGCGAGGCTGACTGATACCCGGTTGGACATTCCCGTCGACACGCCCTGAGGCCAGTTGCAAACAGTAGCTCTCGACGTATTGCAGCCCGCAAATCACATTGCCATGCACCTCGGAATGCGCCGTGGCCTGCGCAACCTCCTCGGCCTGCCAGTCACCGGCGCCATGTGCCACTAGCGCAGATTTGGTAGCTTCGAGAATTTGCTTATACGAAAGTTCTGCCATACCTCTCCCACATAACCATTCATTGTCCAAGTTCGTCAATCTCTGGTAACTTTAGCCGTTACTTGTAAAGTATAGCGTTTTTCACCTAATAAATACGAATCTTGTTCGTTTGATTTTACAGGGTTGCAACCCCATTTTGTTTCCTAAATTATGCCTCGTTCCAAATACGTTGCAAGCGAAGATGATTGATCGGAACGGAATTGTCATGTGTGCACGACTCCCGTTTTCAAGAATTGATTTGAGTTGATGTCGATCATTTCGGTGTAGGGTAATGTGTCCGGTCGGAGTTATCAGACTAGTGCGAACCAGTCTCTGAATGGTCCGTGACGCTTTCCGCTATGCCGCGCTAAGTTGACGCCACTCGGCGAGAGCGGTCATAAGGTTTAGATTGAGACTAAAGCGTGAATAGAGATGTCTTTCCTGATTGAAATGATTGCGGACATGAGTGTGAACGGAGACAAATTTCTGCAAACTGCGCATGCGCCTGAAGCGGAGCATCGCCCGCTCCCGTCGTCTAAATGGAAGGTACGAATTCTTGGCGCGATTATTCAACCAACGGCCAATCTTTTGTATTGCCCTAGTTCGATACGCGCACTTCTCGCCATTTCGGTCACTATCCGGTCACCAAAATCAAACTCGATCAAATTCGCCTATCCGCCACCAAATCCAACAACCAACCCACCTGCCCAACCCATCCGATAAACCTCTAATTTCGTGCAATTCGCTTCATTGCCCCGCCTTTTCCTTCATTCACCGAACCATCTGATCTCCACTCTAACAGCGAAGAGGTCAGGAGTTCGATCCTCCTAGGCCCCCCAAATTTTTCGATATATCTTGTATTGTTTCGAATGGGTTAAGAGGTAGGCCGCTACCTCTTCCAGGCCCGGTTCCACTTTGCGAAGAGGTCCTCGGTTCCAATCGGGTCACCAGAACGATGTGCCAAAGGCTAGGAAATACAGGGCACAGAATAGATTTCTGACCTACAGACGATCCTCAAATCACGGCTCTTACGTATGTACATATTGGGCTGCGTAAGGCCTAAGCTCATAAGGTGGACAAACCTTTCGTCCTAATCCCGACCGAAAGCGTTAGATGACCGCTTTCAGACTTTAGCCCACCTTTGACGTTTCATGGCGAAGGTCCGGTTAGAGCCCAAAGCGGACATTTATTTCGTGATCAACTATGGCAATGTCGGCGGAAAGCAGCCCTTCGCTGCGGCGATAAAACCGCACATTGCACTCGCCAAAAGCTGTTATTCAAAAGATTCATATGCTGCCGTTGTCCTGACTTCGAAAACATGGGGTGTTGGTTGGCATAAGAACTCTACAGGTTTTCAGTCGGAGTTTTTTATCGGCGTATTTACTCCAGAAGTGGTCTTATAAATCTTCATCCACCTATCTCTTGCGCACTAATATGACTTGACGCAACAAGTAACAGTGTCCTGTATGTTGGTGCCCTCTGTCGTGGTTAGACGCAATGAAAGTTTCGGACCGATGAAAAGGTTTGGCCTAGATGCAACCGATATTCGCATTCTCAGTGCGGTTCAGAAGCATGGCCAACTGAGCAAAACCAAGTTGGCCGAGATCGTCAACCTTTCTCCGACGCCTTGTTTGGCCCGCTTGGACAGGTTAAAGGCCGGGGGGTTCATATGTGGCTATCACGCTGAAATAGCGCTCGATAAAATTTGCGATTTCACCCAGGTCGTCGTGACCGTTTCGCTGACGCATCACCGAAAGTCGGATTTCGATCGTTTCGAGGCCCATATCAGAAATCTGGATGAGATCACCGAATGCATCGCGACAGGTGGCGGTATGGACTATGTCATGGAGGCTGTAAGCCCCAGCCTCGCATCGTTTCAGAACCTGATGGAAACCCTGCTCGCCGCAGAGCTCGGGATTGACCGCTACATGACATACATCGTGACCCGGCGAATCAAATCAGACCAGCCCAATCTTGCAAAACTGGCGGCGAAGGAAAGTAAATAACTCCACGCGTCCGAACAGCCCGTTTGAAACCTCAAAACGGTCTGTCCAGTCTTTCACCTGCCTGTTTTTAGTCCGCGGCTCGCTGCATCCGAGGCTACACTGGCGCCATGATGAAACAATCCACGGCCTGTCGGACCGCTGGCATTCAAGGGCGCAAAACATTATGCAATCAGACGACTTCGGGTTCGGCACACAGATCCGTAAATCCCCTTATTTTGATGCCACCGTCCGGTGGGGAGCTCAGGGATTCTCGGTCTACAACCACATGTATATTCCGCGTGACTTTGGCAATCCGGAACAGAACTTCTGGAACCTCGTGAACGACGCGATACTGTGCGACGTCGCGGTCGAACGTCAGGTCGAAATCACCGGACCGGACGCCGCCAAATTCACCCAGATGCTGACTCCGCGCGACCTGTCCAAGATGGCGGTCGGACAGTGCAAATACATCCTGATCACCAATGCAGACGGCGGCATCCTGAACGATCCGATCCTCCTGCGGCTCGCGGAAAACCATTTCTGGATATCGCTGGCAGACAGCGACATTCTGCTCTGGGCGCAGGGCGTGGCCGTGCATTCGGGCCTCAACGTTACAATCCGGGAACCCGACGTGTCGCCGCTGCAATTGCAGGGCCCGAAATCGGGCGAAGTGATGCGGGAACTGTTTGGCGAAAGCATCATGGACCTGCGCTATTACTGGCTGCGTGAGGTCGAGCTTGACGGTATTCCTCTGATCGTATCGCGCACGGGCTGGTCCAGCGAACTGGGATACGAGATCTACCTTCGCGACAGCTCGCGCGGCGACGCGCTGTGGGAAAAGATCATGGCGGCAGGGATGCGCTTTGGCCTGAAACCCGGCCACACCTCCTCCATTCGCCGCATCGAGGGCGGCATGCTGTCCTATCACGCTGATGCGGATATCAACACGAACCCCTATGAGCTTGGCTTTGACCGGCTCGTGAACCTCGACATGGAGGCCGACTTTATCGGGAAAGCCGCGTTGCGCCGCATTCAGGAGGAAGGCCCGAGCCGCAAGCAGGTGGGCCTGATCATCGACAGCGCACCACTGAAGGGGCCGAACACCACGTTCTGGACAATCGTAAAAGACGGTGAAACTATCGGCAAGGTGACGTCCGCTGTGTATTCGCCACGACTAAAGCGGAACATCGCGCTGGCCATGGTTGCGGCAGAGCACGCCACCATCGGTGCAAAGGTCGAAATTGTTACCGGTTCCGGCCCGACTCAGGCTACCATTGTGGAGCAGCCATTCTATGACCCGAAAAAGAAAATTGCTGCGGCCTGAGTGCCCTTTTTAACACGGAGAACTGATATGTCCGAACTTTCCATCGAACTGAACTGGCACCGGTCCGAAGCCGACCTGAACCCCGGCAAATATTCGAATGCGCATACCGTCCGATACAATGACGTTTATGAAGTCAAAGCAGATGCTGCCCCCGATTGGGGCGGCGACCCTGCAAATACAAACCCGGAGCAGGCCCTGGCCGCCGCATTGTCCAGCTGTCACATGATGACCTTCCTGGCGCTGGCGGCCAAGGCCAAGTGGCCGGTCGCAAGTTTCTTCGATCGCGCCGTCGCGCACCTAGGTAAAAATGCAAAGGGCCAGATGTCCGTCACACGCGTGGATCTGCATCCGGTAGTGCACTTTGACGTCGGCTTTACGGTTGCCGCGGCGGAGCTGGAAAAGATGCATGATCGGGCGCACCGGTATTGCTTCATCGCCAACACGCTCGCTGACAGTGTCGAGATTAACATTGTTGCGGATCACCCAGAGGTAAACGCCGGTGCGAATGAGCAATATGCTGGCGTCTGAACTGGATGATGACGGTATTCTGCGCCTGACCCTAGACGATCCGGGGCGGCGCAATGCCCTATCCGAAGCAATGCTCGGGAAATTGGGGGCAGCCTTCGACCGGGCGGCGTTCGATCCGGCCGTGCGCGTCGTAGTGCTAGCCGCGAACGGTCCGGCATTCTGCGCGGGGCACGACCTGAAGGAAATGACGGCTGGCCGTTCCGACGCTGATCGTGGGCGGGACTATTTCACCAAAATTATGGCGATGTGCTCCGGCATTATGCAGGCAATCGTGAATTGCCCGAAACCGGTCATTGCCGAGGTCACGGGCGTTGCGACCGCTGCGGGATGTCAACTGGTGGCCAGTTGCGATCTTGCCATCGCGGCCGACACTGCCCGGTTCAGTACGCCGGGTGTGCATATCGGCCTGTTCTGTTCGACTCCGATGGTGGCGTTGTCGCGGAATATCGCGGACAAGCACGCGATGGAGATGCTGCTGACAGGAGATATGGTATCCGCAAGCCGCGCGGCCCAGATCGGGCTGATAAACCGGGCAGTTGTCCCCGAGGAGTTGCAAGATGCAACTATGGAGATGGCACGCAAGATCGCGTCTAAGTCCAGCATGACCCTCGCCACCGGGAAGCGCGCGTTTTACGCGCAACGGGAAATGACTTTGGCGGAGGCCTATGACTACGCATCCAAGGTGATGGTGGAAAACATGCTTGCCGGAGATGCCGAAGAAGGCATCGGCGCCTTCATCGAAAAACGCATGCCCCAATGGCAGGATTCCTGATGCCATGTCGGAAAACCCTTACAACACCGGTTTGGACCGCAATCCTGCCAACTTTCAGCCTCTGACCCCCCTGACGTTTCTGGAACGGGCCGCCAGCGTTTTTCCTGAGCATACGGCGATCATTCACGGCGCGCTACGTCGCAATTATGCCGACTTCTATGCGCGGTCGCGGCAAGTGGCCTCTGCCTTGAGAGAGCAGTACGGCATTGGTCGGGGTGACACTGTGTCGGTGCTGCTGGCAAACACACCGGCTATGCTGGAATGCCATTATGGCGTTCCGATGTGCGGTGCGGTACTGCATTCGATCAATACCCGTCTGGACGCCGCCATTGTTGCCTTTCAGCTTGATCACGCAATGTCGCGTGTTGTGATCGTTGACCGCGAATTCATGCCGCTCTTGCAAGACGCACTGACACTGGCAACTGTGAACCCTGTTGTGATTCAATATAATGATGCCGAGTATTCCGAGCCGGTAACATCTGCCGAAGCGGTGGACTACGAGCAATTCCTGTCCGGCGGCGATCCAGAGTTTGTCTGGCTCATGCCCGAAGACGAGTGGGACGCTATCTCGGTCAACTACACCTCGGGGACGACCGGCGATCCGAAAGGTGTCGTGTCGCACCACAGGGGGGCTTACCTGCTGGCGCAGGGCAATGCGTTGACGACCTCTATGGAAAAACATGCGGTTTATCTGTGGACCCTCCCGATGTTTCACTGCAACGGCTGGTGTTTTCCCTGGACCTTGTCGGCCATTGTCGGCACCCATGTGTGCCTGCGCCAGGTCCGGGCCGAACCTATCTGGGCTGCCCTCGAAGATGAGGGCGTCACCCACCTTTGCGGCGCCCCGATCGTGATGTCACTCATGATTTCGGCTCCCGAAGGGGTGAAACGTAATCTTGACCGCACCGTACAGTTTTTCACCGCCGCGGCACCACCGCCCGAAAAGCTTCTGGCAGATATGAAGTCCGCAGGTTTTGATGTGACCCACCTTTATGGGCTGACAGAAACTTACGGTCCGGCAGTGGTGAATGACTGGCATCGTGAATGGTCCAAGTTGCCGACTTCCGAGCAAGCCGCGCTGAAATCACGACAGGGCGTCAGGTATTTGCCGCTGGAGCAATTGGAAGTTCTGGACCCCGAAACAATGTCCCCGGTGCCGCGGGACGGTAAAACCATGGGCGAGGTCATGTTCCGCGGAAACGTCGTGATGAAGGGGTATTTCCGAAACGCCAAAGCAACGCAGGAGGCCTTCAAGGGCGGTTGGTTCCATTCTGGCGACCTTGGTGTCATGCACCCGGATGGATATGTGCAACTCAAGGACAGATCGAAGGACATCATCATTTCGGGCGGAGAAAACATTTCCTCCATCGAAGTGGAAGAGGTGCTTTATCGCCATTCGGCTGTCGCAATTGCTGCTGTCGTCGCGATGCCGCACGAGAAATGGGGCGAAACGCCCTGTGCCTTTATCGAACTGGCCCCGGGCCACCATGTGGATGCAGAAACGCTGACAGGTTGGTGCCGCGATCAGCTTGCCGCTTACAAAGTGCCCGGAAGGTTTGTGTTCACGTCAATTCCAAGAACGTCTACCGGAAAGATCCAGAAATTTGTCCTAAGAGAGCAGGCAAGAGATTTTGCAATCTAAGAAAGCATGCGATTGCCAATCGTCGTGGCCAGTAGAGAGGCTAACAGGCCACCGTCTTAAAAGGGCGATTGTATAATTGACAAACACAAACCCGACCTCAAACCAAAAAACAAAACAAACATTTAAAGGTACGATGGTACGGTACGCTCTGGGATAGAGGGGGCTATGCCATGACCGTACGTTTCGCACCTGCGTACCCGTCAGAAAAGCCTGTCATCGTCTCGTCACCTGAACGCTTTCCTCGCCACGAAGGCCCGCTTGGCTTTGCCCCGATTTGGCAGTTTCCAATCCGGTCGCGTTGGGCAACTATAGAACTATGGCCAGAATCAACCTCGAGCAATTGAAAACTTTCATGTCAGTCGTGCGCCTCGGCGGAGTTCGCAAGGCGTCGCACGCGCTGAACGTCACCCAGCCAGCAGCGACCGCACGTATCAAGAACCTGGAAGACACGCTTGCCGTGAAACTGTTCGAAAGGACCTCGACCGGGCTGAAGCTGACCAAGCGGGGCGAAATGCTGCTTATCTACGCCGAGCAGTTTGAGCATCTTTCCGAAATGGTCGAGGAAAATATCTGTGCGCCCGAAGGCGTCGAAAATCACCTGCGCATCGGCGCTTCCGAGACCATCACCCAATGCTGGCTGCCCGCGTTCGTCTCTGCGCTGCATGAGAAATATCCGAAGCTGGCGATCGAAATTAACGTGGATATCTCGGTCAATTTGCGCGAAAGCCTGTTGAACCGGGAAATCGACCTGGCAATCCTGCTGGGCGGCATTTCGGAATATACCGTGGACAATGTCGAACTGCCCGGTTTCGAACTTGCCTGGTATGCGTCCAGCCAGGAACCGACGCCCGAGGAAGGCGACCCGGCGCTGATCCGGACCAAACCCGTCATAACCTATTCCCGCAATACCCGGCCCTACCGCGAATTGAAGAACGGATTACTGGAACGGTTCGGTCCCGGCGTCGCGATGTTTCCGTCATCGTCGCTCTCGGCATGTTTTCGTCTGGTGGAGGCCGGCCTTGGGGTCGGAGCGCTGCCCGAGGCGCTCGGCCACTCGTTCGTCGCACAGGGCAAGCTGCGCCGTTTCGATCCGGGCTGGACGCCAAGCCCGCTGATGTTCTCGGTTTCGTATCGTGGCGATCCCAGAAGCTATTTGGCCGAAGCAGCAGGGAAACTTGCGTTGGAAGTTGCCGAAAAATACGATGCCGATCAAAATACTTGATCGGTTATGCAAAATATATTCGATTTGTATTTATAAGTAAAAAGCACGATCCTCTGAGCAGACCGGGAGGAGAAAAGCTTGAACGAAGACTACCGACATTTGAAGGGCACTGATCTGAACAGCGTCCGAGAGGCGATCCGAAGCGGCCGTTACCAATCTCATACGGCTGGTCTTGGCAGCGGGTTTCTTCAAGCCAACCTCGCCATTATACCCGCGGAATACGCTCTGGACTTCATGCGCTATTGCCAGCGGAACCCGAAGCCCTGTCCGCTGGTGGGCGTGTCGGACACCGGCAACCCGATGATGTTCACGCTGGGCCAGGATATCGA
>JAHEFH010000078.1:0-5007 GCA_024640245.1 Paracoccaceae bacterium
CCTCCAGAAACATCTGCTCGAGAAACTGTCCGTGCCGCCATTGTTGCCAATGATCTCGCCAATGCGTGGGCGGATAGGGAGCTATATCTATGCTGCAGGCGCCGGCATCCGACAATAAGTCTTTCGTCCACTGCAGCAGGCCTCTGCTAGTAGCCTGGCTTCCCCAGTTTGAACGATAACCGGTGTAGTTGACTATTAAGACTTTCAATTACTTATTCCAGTTAAGTTGATTGACGCAGTCAGCTGAAGATTTTTTTAATCTTCAGGAGAATCCGCTTCAATGGGCCAACTTCGACGCCATACTGCCATGGGGTCGGAAGCTCCACGCCTTCCACTTTCAGATATTTCTCTGCCGCTGGCAACTCAAGCTGAACATCTCGTCTCATGAACCGGGCAAGTGACTCTTTTTCGAAATCCTGGAAGCTGAACACCTGTCCAGAAAAAAGCCGACCCTCCCGATAAACGGCAGGATCTGGAAGCATCGCGGTGAACGGGTAAGGCGACCAAGCCATGGGACCAAATACTTTGGCTGCCAGATGATCAATTTTCTTTTCCGACCGCTCGAATGCGAATTTTGATTTGCGCAGAAAATCCACATCAACCGCACACACGTCGGTATAGGCCCGGTAGCGCCGTTCGCGCGGAGAGTATTTGATGTAATATCCTCCTTCGCTCCAATTCATGGTTTTTTTCCTGTATTCCTCTCCACCGGTCAGGAAGTTGACATATACGAATGGATTCCCCGTTTTCTGAACCAGATCCCGGACCATGGCCAGATCGGCGACAGTGACAGGCCTAACAATTTCCATGTCATCTTGCAGGAGCAAAGCAAGGGAACCTTTGCGGGCCACGCGCGTAAGAGACGCTTCTATACCCGCATGCAAACCGCCTCGCGAACCGCGCCCTTGCATGTCAAAGTCGGTAGCGTGATGTATGTGAACCCCTTGGGCGCGGAGGCGATCGAGAACCTGAAGTGTTTGTTCATCGTTGCTGTGATCGTCAAAGATATGCAACTCAACGTCCAACGGCGGCGCAAGCAACTTGGTTACAGACTGAATTAAATTATCCAGCCACGCCCCTCGGTTATAGGAAAATACGAAAACATCCAACGCGTTTGAATTCATATCATTTCTCACACAGTAAACAATTATACAGCCAATTTGGAGCGTTCCCACCGAGTGGGCCGTGCCCCTTGTTAATGTATTGTATACCTCTGGTCCATCGGCAAGTGTCCGTCGCAAGAGGCATCGGCCCAGAGATCAGGCAAATCTAAAAGAGTATCAAGCTCATCTAACTGCTTTTATTATATCGAGGTTTTTGCCGGGAGGTGCGCCGGAAACACATGCAGTCAAGACTTCAATCTGCTCTTTGCCGATGCCAGCTACGATGTTTCCAAATCGATTTTCTTGAAGCCGGATATCGTAAATCCAGCGATAAATTCAAAGAAAGCATCTACTCTTCAGGTGTCGGATATGCCTTTGAAAACGGCTTCTCCTTGGCGGGAGAAATCATTATCACCGATGACGGGAATAAAACTTACGGTCTGACTCTGTCCAAGAGCCTTGGCGGTGGGCGATGTTTGGATTCAGGGACTGGAACAGTCTTCACTACAGTGACTAATCAACACCGCTCACCCAAAATCAGGCGCTAAACTTGCGTCAGCCTCCGACTCGGACCTTCGGATTTTGACCTATATCAAGGTTGTGAGAATGAATTCCTTGTAGCATTAATGTGTTTACGTTCTCAATCCGGCCTGACGGCTGGAATAGAGGTCCGCGAGGAAATTTAAATTCATGACGGGTTTTTTTCGTTTGTTTAACTGTAAGTTGCCACCTGTTCGGAACAGGCGGCAACATGCACGGCCTTTGATTAGAAATGACTGCTCAATCGGCGCCGCGATTAAATGCCGTGAAGTATTCTCCGATTACCGTTACCCTGCATTCAAAATAAACAACTAGTGAGGTCGTCATGAAATTCAGTTCAAGAGTGGTCGCTTTTTCTTTTTTGACAATACTCTGCGCCGCGTCGCCCCTGATCCTAAGCATGGTGCCATTACGAGCCCAAGAAGCTCAGACGACCGCTCCGCAACCTGAAATGACACCGGGGATGGTGCCGGAATCCGAAATCCCCTTTTATACTGATTGGGCGTCATCGCCTCACGCTGACAGTTCGTCCGAGGCTTTCAGACATTGGGACAGTGAAGGAACGGTTCCTGCAAATTGCGCCAAATGCCATTCCGCGCCCGGTTTTCGCGATTTTGTCGGCGCTGACGGCACACCGGCCGGTGTCGTGGACCAACCTGCCCCCATCGGCACCGTGGTTTCCTGTGTGACTTGCCATAACTCCGAGACTGTCAATTTGAAAACAGTGACCTTTCCTTCGGGGGTCACGGTCGCCAATCTGGGCGGAGAAGCCATCTGCATGACTTGTCACCAGGGGCGGGAATCCAGCGATAGTGTCTCCGCGGCCCTTGCCGGTTTCGACGATGATGTTGTCTCGGACAAGCTGCGTTTCATCAATGTTCACTATTTCGCCGCCGGCGCGACGCTCATGGGTTCGGTTGTTCGCGGCGCCTACCAGTATCCTGACAAGACCTATGTCGGTCAGGAAACCCATGTTCCGCCCTTCAATACATGCATTACCTGCCACGATATGCACGAGACCAAGGTCAAGGTCGAACAATGTGCCGCATGCCATCAGGGCGTGACGGACGAGGCCTCTCTGCGCAACATTCGCAGCGGGATGGACAAGAACGATTATGACGGCGACGGCGATGTTTCGGAAGGCATAGCGGCCGAAATCAGCGGCCTACACGGGCAGCTTTATGCAGCAATCCAGTCCTATGCAAAAACCGTGGCGAATACGCCGGTCGTCTATGAAGGGCATAGCTATCCGTATTTCTTCCTCGACAGCAATGACAACGGCGTGGCGGACGCAGAGGAATTGAAAGTCCCCAACCAGTTCAAGGCCTGGACTCCGCGGCTTGTAAGGGCGGCCTATAACTACCAGTTCGTCGCAAAGGACACTGGTGGCTATTCGCATAACGCGGCCTACCTGATGCAGGTCATGTACGACTCGATTGAGGATCTGGCCGGAAAAGCTGACATTCAGATGGGTTCCGCACAACGGCCTTAGGGAGCACAACAAAGACGGTGCCGGCCCTTCTCGAATGGAACGGCCCGGCGCCCGTCTGGCCTCAGTGGAGACATCCATGTACGCTTTTATTGCGGCCTGATCTCGCGGCCGTATCGCCACAGGCGCATTTGCAGATCGCGGGTATCTGCCGACCCGAATTGCAGGGCGAAAACAAATGCGTGGGTCAGGTAGAAGCAGGCCGCATCAATATTTCCTGCGGCCTCGCTCCGGTTTGCCGCGAGCGTATAAAGGCCTACCAGCGCGTCGCCGTCGTTCCTTGCATGTGCGTCCAGCAACAGTTCGTCGAGCTTTTCACCGTCGACAGCCACCACTCAGGCCCCGTATCCAATAACGGTGCTCTCGGTTTGGCCAAGCTTGCCTAAACCCCTGAGTCCGTCCCCAGTCCGTTGCCCGACCTTGCATCCAGCCTCCGTTGTTCCGACACATTCCATGATCCCGCCTGCGACCGGTCCCGTCATTCAGCGGTCCGCCCGGCCTGCATTTGCGTTGCTACCCAATGATGGAAACAATGCGTCGGACCGTCCATTACCGGAGAGAACTTTCCACCGTCGAACATCGGGCCATGACGACCTTTCTGCATGCCTTCGACCACCCAGATATCTTCTTCGAAAACGGTTTTCCACAACTCTGCGTTCCGCGCCCGCAAGGGTTGCGAGACGTCGCCAAGCGCGGCCTCGCTGGCATAATAGAGATTGATCCTCTCGACCGTGCGCTCCTTTGCCTTTGGCTCCAGAACAAACGCAAAGGCGTGATCCCGCTGGACGCCCAGCAGCACATTTGGAAAGACTGTAATATATTCCGCGCCTTCGTCCCACTTCGACGAAAGACCCTCGAAATCTGGGAACACCGCACCGCCCTCGCCGCGCAACTGTTTGTAGACAACCGTACCCTGACCTGCATACCTGCCCGGCTCGATGATGTTATAGTGATCCTCCAACCGCGAATAGCTGCTCAATCCCGGATGCACCCAGGGAAGGTGGTAGCTTTCGCAATAGTTTTCTACAGCAAGCTTCCAGTTGCATGCGATATCAAGCGAGAATACGCAGTCTTCGGCATTGTGGAATAGCGGCTTGTCAAACTCGGCCCAGCGCTTCATCAGGTCGCCGTGCACGTCTTCGAAATGCGGCGCATCGCCCGAGATATTGACGAAAACCACATCGCGCCAGACAAATGACCGGACACGTAAAAGGCCGAGTTCATCGCGTTTTATATCTTCATGCAGATTGTGCCCCGGCCCGCCGACATGTGGCGTCGCCCGCAAGTCACCGTTCAGGCTGTAGCACCAGCTGTGATAAGGGCAGCGTATCGTTCCGCGCACATTGGCGGGTTCGGCAACCAGTATCATACCGCGATGGCGGCAGGTGTTCTGGAATACACCGACCGACCCATCGTGACTCCGGACAATCAGCAGCGGCACGCCGACAAATTCCACTGGAAAAGCGTCGCCTGTTTCGGGCACATCGGATGCGAAACCTATGCCCGACCAGTTCCGGAAAAGGACGTTACGCTTTTCTTCGTCGAATATCTCGTCCGAGATATAATGCTCGTTCGGCAAACCCTTGGCCAGATTGACCGACGTAGTTACGGACTCCAGACTGGAATTTTGGCCCATGGCAATTGCTCCGGTTTCGGGGGTATCTCCGCCAAACCATGAATTGCGGAACGGGTACAATCAACGTCATTAATCTTCGAGTTCGCATGAATTCAATTCAACTGTCAAATCTGGACATCCACACCTACAGGCGCATGGGACATAACGGTGCAGCTGGCACCGAGACAGCTTGCATGGACCTGATGTTGACCCAATGTTTCCGCGAAAGACTGCGGCCGGCAACAGGTCGTCGGTGCTGG
>JAHEFH010000078.1:5107-13243 GCA_024640245.1 Paracoccaceae bacterium
GGAGCGCAAAATTGTAGATTTCTTGTAATGTGTTAACGAATTTGGAATGTGCCAGTGAGTGTGTTTGAATACCCGAAGCGGCCGATGCGGCCCGAAGAAACCGAAATCGGCGAAAACGTAATCATCAACCTGATCGCCAAGACGATGTTCGAACGGGGTACGGTCACACCGACGCTCCTTTCAGATGATGTCAAACTCGCGAAGTCCGTGATCAACATCATTTTGGAGGAAATGACGAGGCTGCAACTTGTGGAATCTCGCGGACTTGCTACCTCCGACATCAAATCCGACATCCGCTACCATTTGACAACCAAAGGTAGCGCACTTGCCTTGGAGGCGATGGCCCTGTCACAATATATCGGCCCCGCGCCGGTCACTCTGGAATCGTTCACCCTTCAGGTAAGACGCCAGAGTATCGCCCACGAAAAGGTCAACCGTGACGATCTGGAAGCCTCGATGACACATCTGGTCTTCCCCGCCGACATTCGCGCCCGCCTTGGACCCGCTGCCAATTCCGGCAAGTCCATCCTGCTTTACGGAGAGCCCGGAAACGGCAAAACCTCGATCGCCGAGGCGTTAGGGACAGCTTTCAAAGACACGATTTTTGTGCCTTACTCCATCATCGTCGGGAACCAGATAATCAAGTTCTTTGACGAGACTATACACCATCCTGTCGAGTCAACGGTGCAGGCGGAGCGCCGCGATGCAGCGCTGGACCTGCGCTGGGTAGAATGCGAACGGCCCGTCGTTATCACCGGCGGCGAACTTACCCTGCCTATGCTGGACCTGATGTACAGCACGACATCCAGGTTTTACGAAGCGCCTATCCACCTAAAGGCGCTCGGCGGCATATTCATCGTCGACGACTTCGGCCGACAACAGGTCACCCCACGCGAGATTCTGAACCGCTGGATTGTTCCACTGGAAAAGGGACATGACTTCCTGCACTTGCACACCGGCAAGAAGTTCACCGTGCCGTTTGACCAGCTTGTCATTTTTTCGACCAACATGATGCCGGAAGAATTGTCGGACGGCGCCGCACTGAGGCGATTGTACTTCAAGATTTTGGTCCCGACACCGACAAAGGAAAACTATCTAAAGATTTTCCAAGGGGCTACCGAAGTGGCAAAACTTGACTACCCCGCCGATGTGGTTGCCGAATTTTTCGACAAGGTCTACACAGCAGACGGAAAAATCCCGTCTGGATCTCACCCCAAGTTCTTGCTGGACCATATCAAGGCAGCATGCGTCTATGCAGAAACCGAACCCAAAATTACCGGCGAATTGCTGGAACTCGTCTGGAAAAACGTGACTGCGGATTCTGCGGCGTCAAGTCGGGGCTAGCTGGATAAACATCTTCACGATACTGATCCCGACCGGAACGATGACGATAATCAGGTTAGTCGGGAACAGGAAAAGCGCCAGCGGAAACAACATCTTGACCGGCAACGAATTTGCCTTTTCCTCCGCCCTGATCATGCGCGCCTGACGCATTTCGGCGCTATAGGTCCGCAGGGTCTTGGTAATACTGGAGCCGAGTTCTTCGGACTGCTTGAACAGGATAGCCAGCGAACGCGCCTCGTCCACGTTGATCCGGTCCGCGAAATTCGAGAGCGCATCGCGTAGCGCGCGGCCAGCACGCACTTCCAACGAGATAATCGCCAAATGCGTACCGAAGTCCCGGTTTGTATTCAGGAATTCCCGCATCACACGATCAATCGCTGCCTCGATACTCAAGCCGGCGTCGACACAGACAATCAGCAGATCCATAAAATCCGGAAACAGCTTTCGATAGCTGGTTTGCCTCAGTTTTCCCAACCGGTCCAGATAGGCATTCACCAGAATAAAGGATACTCCGGAAACAACCGCCGACATGATCAGCGCAAACACCGGTGTAATCTCCGGAAACAGACGGGTAACGAAATATGCAAACAGTACAAAGACCACCAGCGCGACTATTGCACGAACGCGCTGAAAGGTCTGCGCGGCCGTCGGATTGAAAAAGCCCGCCCGTATCAGCCGGAATTCGACAGCATCCTTGTTCTTCGTTTTGGTGATATCGAAATAATGCCGGATATACTTGTTGTCCGAACCGATCAGTTCGTTCAACTTCTCTTCTTCGTGGGCGTTCATATTGTGATACGAACCCGGCATGCTCGACAGCTTTTCTGCAACCTCCCGGCGGCGGCTCAGGTAGTTCATGACAGGGAAGACGATCAGAAGAACCGCCAAAAAGACCGTCGCGAGTATCAGGAAGTTTTCCATTTTCTTTAATCCTGCTGCTTAGAAGTCGAACTTGACGAGTCGGTACAAAATGAAAATGCCGAATACCATGAAAAACCCGCAAACCGATACGACGATGCCTCCGTAACCGCTATCCCAAAGCGGGTCGAAATAGGTCGGAACCATGGCCCGGATCATGAAAAACAGAAAGAACGGGAACATTGCCATGATCACCGCGGTGATGCGCCCCTCTGCCGAAATCGCCTTGATTTTTGCCTTCATCATGATCCTTTCGCGGATCATCGTTGCAAGGTTCTGCAAAATCTCGATCAGGTTGCCACCGGTTCCGCGCTGGACGCTGATCGAAACCGCCAGCAACTTCGTTTCATCCAGACCGACACGCTGGACCATGTTCAACAGTGCGTCGTCCAGTTCGATTCCGTAGGTCAATTCATCGCTCAGAATTCCGAATTCGCTGCCGATCGGGTCTTGCATCTCGTTGGCGACCAGATTGATGGCCGATGGCAGCGGGTGCCCGGCACCCAGACTGCGGATCATCACCTCGATTGAAGACGACAGTTGGCTCTGGAATTTCTTCATGCGTCGTGCCCGCCGCCATAGGACAAACAGCACCGGCAGGGCAAAGGCGGAAACAAATGCCGCACCGCCAATAAGATAGAGATTTTTTGTGAAGAAAAACCACAAGAACAGCGCAGTACCGATCGCCGAAGCTATGACAAAAAGCATTCGTTGCGTCGGGTTCGCTTGCAGGCCCGACTGAAGGTACATATCGGAAAACCATCGGCCCGAAAACTTGCGCGCATCACCCTTCGCCAGGCCGCGCATCCGAAGAAGTTCATCATATGTATCCAGCTTGTTTCCGGACGCTTTCAGCATCTGAAGACGGAAATTGACTTCTTTATCCTTACGGCGGGAAGCGGCGAACAACCTCAGAAAACGGTCGACCGCCAAGAGGGCCGCGACAAAGACCAGAGCATAGATGATGATGATTAGCATTGATTGGTCCTATGTTTTCGCTGAAGGGTCAAAGTACTTGTTATCCACCTCGACGCCGATTTCACGAATGCCTTCCAGAAATCTCGGCCTGATGCCGGTCGCCTGGAATTCTCCGAGGATCTTGTTGTTCTTGTCGACACCCATGCGCTTGTATCTCATGATTTCCTGCAACTGCACGACATCGCTTTCCATGCCCGTCACCTCGGATACTGAAACCACCCGACGGCTGCCGTCATGCAGACGCTGCACCTGCACGAAGAGCGTGATCGCAGAGGCAATCTGTTGTCGGACACTCATTTGGGACATCGGCATACCGGCCATGCCGACCATCTGTTCGAGACGAGAAATCGCATCGCGGGCACTGTTGGCGTGAACGGTCGTCATCGAGCCTTCATGACCGGTGTTAACGGCCTGCAACATGTCGAAAGCTTCTTCGCCGCGCACCTCGCCGACGATGATCCGGTCCGGCCGCATCCGCAGAGCATTTTTCAAAAGCTCCCGCTGGCGCACTTCGTTGCGCCCGTCAAGAGTCGGCGGGCGGGTTTCCAGCCGCACGACGTGTGGCTGCTGCAATTGCAGTTCCGCCGCGTCTTCGATTGTGACCAGACGTTCTTCGTGCGGGATATATGCGGACAGCGCGTTCAGCAAAGTTGTTTTACCGGAACCTGTACCGCCTGAAATCACAAGCGAAATACTCCCCCTGACGGCGGCGATCAACAAAGCTGCCATGGCTTGGGAAATCGCTCCGTTTTCAACCAGGCGATCCAGACTGAAGGGCCTCTTCGAAAATTTCCGGATCGAGACCTGAGGGCCATCAACAGCGACAGGCCGGATAGCGACGTTCACCCGCGATCCATCAGCAAGACGGGCGTCGACCAGCGGCGAGGACTCGTCCACACGACGGCCGACTGCAGCAACAATCTTGTTAATGATGCGCAACAGGTGCGACTCGTCCTTGAAGCGCACCTCGGTTTTTTCCAGTTTACCGTGCCGTTCGATATAGACGTCGTCGGGGCCCTTGATCAGGATATCCGCAATGGAGTCGTCCGCCAACAGCGGCTCGATCGGTCCGAGCCCGAGCATTTCGTCAGTAATGTCGGAAATCAGCGTTTCCAGCTCTTTGGCGTTCAGTGGAAAGTTGTTCTCGCGCACGTAGTCGCGCACCATGGGCCGGATTTCTTCGTGCAACTCATCCCGCTCGAACGTATCGAGGATACCGAGGTTGATCTTGTCCAGAAGGAACCGGTGAAGATTGACGCGTTCCGCCACGAAATCGGGTAACTTGCCGTTCTTTCCGCCATTCACAGGTGGTTTCGCGGCAGCCGGCTCTTTGGCGACCGGCTCCGGCTTCAGATTTTCGATCTGCAACACCTCGCCTTTGTGAGGGACCTCCGTATTGTCCTCGACACTGCGAAAAAACCGACCAACCATGTTACTCTTTGCCTCCTACGACACTATCTTACGATGACCTTCGTTCCAATTTTAACCCTGTTGAAAAGGTCCATTACATCCCTGTTTGACAACCGGAAACATCCGGATGTTTCATACCCACCGATTGTTGCTGAATCATTTGTACCATGAATGCGGTACAAAGTATCTCTGCCGCCGCTGTGCAGATAGAGAGCGCGCGCGCCCAGTGGATTGTAGGGACCCGGCGGCACATATTCCGGAAGACCCGGTTGCCGTTTGCGCATTTCGCTCGGCGGCCGCCATTCCGGCCACTCGGTCTTGCGTCCGACCCGT
Organism: Paracoccaceae bacterium; assembly: GCA_024640245.1. Classification (GTDB taxonomy): domain Bacteria; phylum Pseudomonadota; class Alphaproteobacteria; order Rhodobacterales; family Rhodobacteraceae; genus Amylibacter. Next base: position 10,091 of record JAHEFH010000078.1, read on the forward strand.
GTCACGCCTGTCCACGTAAATCCGTCTCGGCCGACGCTGATATTATATTTTTCGGCTTTGCCGTCCGGCAATACCCGGATCAAGGTCCGGTCTCCGTTCGAAATTATGATGGTCCCGACCGGTTCTTTGGTCGCAAAATAAATAATCTCCTTGGATGAGGGGCCGTGTGTGCGCGGAACGGATACGTTGCCGGCGACACGCGTCCCCAAATCCACTCTGGCGGCGGGGGCGCCGGAGAATGCCAACTCTGCACGCGCTCCGGAAATCGACAGCAAGACTACAACCGCCACAAAAGCGAACAGCCCTGCTGCACTTTCTATACGCCACCGAATATCAGCACCTCTTTCCATCACTTCTATTCCGTCATCTTCGACTTTTTCACATATTTATTCAAATCTTTCAGGAACTTGCTGCGCTGGTTAACCTCGAGTGGCAGAATACCGCGGTCGAACGACTCGCGAAGCGTCGCTGAGTCCCGATGGAAATAGAAAACCGGAACATCGCCGAACAGTTCCTTCAGGGCTTTGGTCCCAATGGACGATCCAAACCAGGAAGATTCAAACTTGTTGATAACAACGTTCATTTGGAAATTGTCAGTCCGCAAGCCACGGATGCGCTCCAGCAACTCCTTCGCATGTTTCAGTGCCGGCAAATTCATCTCTGTCACGATAGTGACGGAATTCACGGCGGACAGCACTTCGTTTTTCCACGACGTCTCGTAGTAGGGCATATCGATCACCGAATACTCGTGCTGCATACTGACAGCATCCAGCATCCGCAACACCAACTCGGACGAACGCGGGTCGGTCACCACTTCCGGACGCTTGAAGGAAAAAATGTCGAAATTTCCGGGGTGCTGCTGCCGGATGATATTCACGAATTCCGCATCGATCCGGGACGGATTCTCAATCACCGAGTCAATGCCGAATGAATTCGGCTGGTTCAGGACATAACCGCAATTGCCAGTCGAAAAATCCAGATCGAACAGCGCCACAGAGGGTTTCATTTTCCCCTTAGGTTTGCCCAGAACCTGGGCAAGCGAAATTGCAATACTCGTCGCCCCTGCCCCGCCCGAGGCCGAGACCACCGCGTGTGCCATGGAGGTAGTCGAGAACGTATTGCGGACGGCGCTTTGCAAAGAGGCATGGAACTGTTTCTTGTCCAGCGGCTTCGGCAGCCAGTCATGAACATGCAACTGGAACAAACGGCGCATCTGCGCTTCCGACAATGCCTCGGAAACGATGATCAGCGGTATACCGGAGAACCGGACCCGTACATCGGCCAGAATATCCAGTTCCTTGTCATTCACCTTTTCGAGGTCAACGACGATCACATCGGCGGGCGCCGCCTTCTCGATGGAAACGATGTTACCAAGTTCAACAAGTGTCGTCTGAAAACGCGCCGAAAGTGACAGAACATCCTCAAGTTCCCGTGCCGACGCGGAGTTGGTATAGGCAACTAATACAGAATTGGATTTAATTGAAGGCATAGGTGAATTCATCCGGTTCTCTCTAACATGAACTTGTACTGCACAGGTCTTCGCTGGTGATCGTTACCGGGTGAGCCGGTATGGTGATCTGATCCAACCCCAATATCGCCCCCACAAGTGGCAGATCAAAATTTAGGTCTTTCACTTCCAATCTGATAGTCAGGACCGGACCGCCAGGACGGCCTACGTATCCCAAACCGGCGCGGTAATAAGTGACCAACACATTTGACGCACCGATGCGTGTATTGAAATCGCACATCCCGGGAATGGTATTTTCAGCCGCATTGCCGCATTCATCGTCAGTTCCGGCGGCGGTAGCGCCAAAGATCAATCGGTTCATTGGCCCCGACTCACAAGGCGATGTGCCAGCACCGCAACTTTCCGAAACGATCTCCGCGGGAACTGGATCTCCCGCAGCGCCGGCACCCTCAAGAGCCGTGATATCACTGATCAAAGGGTCGGAAACTGCGGCATGACGGGCACCGGCCTGCAGGGCCTTTACTGTCTGGTTCCACTGAAACACGGCATATCCGAACTCGAAAAACGCGGCAAAGGTCAAAAGCACCAGCGGAAAGACAATCAGTCCTTCGACCATCGCGGTGCCCTCTTGCTGCCGGGCAAAACGGGATAGTTTCGCCGCGATCACCATCCGTAATACCTCTCCTGATGCGTGTAGCTGATCGAAATGTTGCCTATCTGCAGAAAGCCAAATATCGGCGAAGGTGAGTAGGTCATGGTTCCCGTAACAACGACGGTGTCACCGGCTGACGGGCTGGTAACCTGTACTGACGGCAGGATCGTAATCGCTCCGGAACCTTCCCAGTTTGGAACCCGCAATTCGCCGGTTCCTTCCGGATTGCCGTATATCGCAATGTTCCGGGCGGTGGCCAAGCTGCATGTTGCAAAAACCGGATTGCAGCGCGACCAATAACGAGCAGCATCCCGGACACCGACTTCAAGCAACTGTCTTTGCCAGAAGACATTACCGAATTCCAGAATGCCGACCGCGAAAATTGTCACGACTGGAATTACAAGCAATGCCTCGGCAAGGATTGTTCCATCGTCACTTCTCCAAAACGGTCGTTTCCACTTTACTTTCATCTACGCTACCAACACCAACTAACGTGTCTCTGAACAAGCACACGCCCCCATCCGTAAAATACGTCATCTGGCTAACCCGATGCAAATCACATCAAAGCTGGTCACCCGGCGTATCAATTTGAGTGTCCCCCGCATTCGGCGGATACGGATTAACTGTCTGTATCGCCAGATTTGCCTCTACCGCGTTTCCTGCCCCAAGCGTGACTGTATCCCTGTGGTTCTGGTAGTCCGCGCAGGCAGAAACAGCCAATAATGCAAGCACTGCGGCAGCCGTTCTATTTTTTACTGATAAGAGCATCGTCAAAATCCAAATCAATTATATGTCCATATGGCCCGATGATACCGTCACCGTCGCGGAAAGACCGGATCATGTCCTTGTCGACTTCCAGCAATCCAAGCAGAAACAGCTCTACATCATCAGATGACCGCGTGGTGTCCAGCGGCGACCGCAACGGTTCGTTCGGCGCGCCCGGGCGTACCAGTGTCGGTGTTACGACAATCACCAGATCGGTCTCGTTCTTCTGGAACGCCGTTGACCGAAACAGGGCGCCGATCACCGGCAG
>JAHEFH010000192.1 GCA_024640245.1 Paracoccaceae bacterium
CGATGATGATCGGCACTCTGGCGATCACCGGAGTCGGCATTCCGCTGACCCATATCGGTTTCGCCGGCTACCTGTCGAAGGATGCGATCATCGAAAGCGCCTTTGCCGGTGGTCCGGGCGTCGCTCAATACGCTTTCTGGGTGCTTGTCGTGGCGGCCGCTATGACCAGTTTCTACAGCTGGCGACTGATGTTCATGACTTTCTATCAGTCCGAACGCGGTGACCACCACACCCACGAGCATGCACATGAAAGCCCGATGACCATGATTATTCCTCTGGGTGTTCTGGCACTGGGTGCGGTTTTCGCTGGCATGATCTGGTACGAACCTTTCTTCGGCCATGGCGTCGAAGAGTTCTTTGGCCACTCCGTCTATATGAACCACGAAACGAACAGCGTTATCCACGATGCGCATGACGTTCCGGCGTGGGTCAAGGTCTCGCCGTTCATCGCGATGGTCCTTGGTTTTGCCCTGTCCTATGTCTTTTATATCGTTAAGCCGGAAACGCCCGCGAAACTGGCGAAGTCCCAACATGGTCTGTACCAGTTCCTACTGAACAAATGGTATTTTGACGAACTCTACGATCTGATCTTTGTCCGTCCCGCCAAGGCGCTGGGTCGTTTCCTGTGGAAAAAGGGCGACGGTCGCGTCATCGACGGGTTCCTCAACGGGCTGGCTCTGGGGATCGTTCCCTATCTGACCCGTAAGGCCGGACGCGTGCAGTCTGGCTATCTGTTCCATTACGCCTTTGCGATGTTCATCGGACTGGCCCTTCTCGTTACATGGTTCGCGATCAGCGGAGGTAGCCACTAATGGATAACCTGCTTTCTCTAGTTACTTTCCTGCCTCTGGTCGGAGCGCTGATCCTGTTTGTCGTGCTGCGCGGTGAGGATGAAACCGCACAGCGCAACGCCAAGATCCTTACCCTGGCGACGACGATGGCGACGTTCCTGATCTCTCTGGGTATTTTGGCGGAGTTCGACTCTTCCAACACCGGTTTCCAACTGGTCGAGGAATACCAGTGGCTGGCCGGTCTTAAATACAAGATGGGCGTGGACGGTATCAGCGTTCTGTTCGTGATGCTGACCACCTTCCTGATGCCGATCGTGATCGGTGCCTGCTGGACCGTGGAGACACGGGTCAAGGAATACATGATCCTGTTCCTGCTGCTCGAAACCCTGATGATCGCGGTTTTCTGCGCGCTCGATCTGGTGCTGTTTTATGTCGTTTTCGAAGCTGGACTGATCCCGATGTTCCTGATCGTCGGTATTTGGGGCGGCAAGGATCGCATCTATGCGGCCTTCAAATTCTTCCTTTATACCTTCTTCGGTTCAGTGCTGATGCTGGTCGCCATGATCGCGATGTGGATCGATGCCGGCACGACCGATATCCCGACGCTGCTGACACACGAGTTCGCCTCTGACACGATCGCTCTCTTCGGGTTCCAGATCGTCGGCGGCATGCAGACGCTGCTGTTCCTCGCTTTCTTTGCCAGCTTTGCCGTGAAACTGCCGATGTGGCCGGTGCACACATGGTTGCCGGACGCGCACGTTCAGGCTCCGACCGCCGGTTCCGTCGTTTTGGCGGCGATCCTGCTGAAAATGGGCGGCTACGGCTTCCTGCGCTTCAGCCTTCCGATGTTTCCGGACGCAACCCAGCTGCTGTCGACCTTCGTGATGACCCTGTCGGTGATCGCCATCCTCTATACCTCGCTGGTGGCGATGATGCAGGAAGACATGAAGAAGCTGATTGCTTATTCCTCGGTCGCCCACATGGGCTTTGTCACCATCGGCATTTTTGCCGTAAACCAGCAGGGAATCGACGGCGCGATTTTCCAGATGTTGAGCCACGGATTTATCTCTGGCGCTCTCTTCCTCGGAGTGGGTGTGATCTATGACCGGATGCACACCCGCGATATTGACGCCTATGGCGGTCTTGTGGTCCGGATGCCGGCTTATGCACTTGTTTTCATGCTCTTCACGATGGCCAATGTCGGACTGCCCGGCACGTCCGGGTTTGTCGGAGAATTCCTGACCCTGACGGCGGCATTTCAGGCCAATACCTGGGTTGCCTTCGGCGCAACCGGCGGTGTGATCCTGTCGGCCTGCTATGCTCTCTGGCTGTACCGCCGGGTGATCTTCGGTGACCTGATCAAGGAAAGCCTGAAGACGATCAAGGACATGGACAATCGGGAAAAGGCGATGATGGCGCCGCTGGTGGTCATGACGATCCTACTGGGGGTCTATCCGTCGCTGGTACTCGATATTATTGGGCCCTCCGTGGCCGCATTACTGGATCAAGTCGACGTGGTGCAGGCAACTGCCGCCGCCGCCGAACTTGCCCACAATTAAGGAAGCCTGAACAATGATTGGCGCAGATATATCCACCGCTTTGCCAGAGGTTCTGCTGGCACTCTTTTCCATGGCGGCATTGCTGGGTGCGGTCTATGGCGGCAAGGACAAGCTGTCCGGCGCCGTGTTCTGGCTGACATCCGGGATTATGGTTGTCCTCGGGTTATGGATCGCCTCCATTCCTGCAGGCACCACAACCGCGTTCAACGGTGCTTTCATCGATGACGGGTTTTCGCGCTTTGCCAAGGTGGTCATACTGTTTTCCAGCGCCATCATGCTGATGCTGAGCCAAGACTATCTGCGGCGCAACAACCTTTTCAAGTTCGAGTTCCCGATCCTGATCGCGCTTGCTACGCTGGGCATGATGATGATGGTCAGCGCCGGTGATCTGATGTCGCTCTACATGGGGCTGGAACTGCAATCGCTGGCGCTCTACGTCGTGGCTGCGTTCCGCCGCGACAGCCTGCGCTCTACCGAGGCAGGTCTCAAATATTTCGTTTTGGGCGCGCTGTCTTCGGGCATTCTGCTCTATGGTGCGTCGCTGGTCTACGGCTTTGCCGGAACCACCAATTTTGAGGGCATCGCCTCTACCGTTCATGGTGAAGGCCTTGGTCTGGGCATGCTGTTCGGGCTGGTGTTCCTCTGTGCCGGTCTGGCGTTCAAGGTCTCGGCTGTGCCGTTCCATATGTGGACGCCGGATGTGTACGAAGGCTCCCCGACGCCTGTGACCGCGTTCTTTGCCACGGCTCCCAAGGTGGCCGCCGCCGGATTGTTCGCCCGCGTGCTGCACGGCGCATTCGGTGACGCCACAGCCGACTGGGGCCAGATTCTTGCCTTCCTGTCGATCACCTCGATGTTTCTCGGTTCGGTTGCCGCCATCGGCCAGGTCAACATCAAACGCCTGATGGCTTATTCCTCGATCGCCCATATGGGCTTTGCCCTGATGGGGCTAGCCGCAGGTACCGAGCAGGGCGTTCAGGCGCTGCTTATCTATCTGGTTATCTATGTGACAATGAATATCGGCGTTTTTGCCTTCATTCTGAATATGGAACGCGATGGCAAGGCCGTGACCGACATTTATGCGCTCGGCCTTTATTCGCGGCAGGAACCCCTGCGCGCCGCGGCTTTGGCCGCGCTGATGTTCGCACTGGCCGGTGTGCCGCCGTTGGTCGGGTTCTTCGGTAAGTTCTACGTGCTTAAAGCAGCTGTTGATGCCGACATGGCTTGGCTGGCGGTTGCCGGTGTGGTCGCCTCGGTGATCGGAGCCTTTTACTACCTGCGCATCATCTTCATCATGTACTTCGGCGAGGCCAAGGAGCCTCTGGATTCCCGTATGCCGATGGTCCACTACGTGGCCTTCATGGCGTCGGCCGCAAT
>JAHEFH010000193.1 GCA_024640245.1 Paracoccaceae bacterium
CCGCTGCCGCAGGGCTGCCGGATAGAGCATGTGGAAACCGCCGAACAGATGCTGGCGGCGGTTGAGGCGGCACTGCCGGCCGATGCTGCGGTATTCGCGGCTGCCGTGGCCGACTGGCGCGTTCGGGACCGGACCGAGAGCAAGATCAAGAAAGACGGCAGCGGCAAGTTGCCCGAACTGCGCTTTGCCGAGAACCCCGACATTCTGGCCACGATCGCCAGGCACAAGACCTCGCGTCCGGCGCTGGTGGTGGGATTTGCCGCCGAAACCGACGATGTGATCGCCAACGCTACCGCCAAGCGCGAACGCAAGGGGTGCGACTGGATACTGGCCAACGACGTGTCCCCCTCGACAGGTATCATGGGGGGCGCCCACAACGACATAACCCTGATTTCCGCGGAAGGTGCCGAGGTTTGGCCGCACATGCCCAAGGATGATGTCGCCAGACGGCTGGCCGCAAAAATCGCCGAAGCACTGGGGCCGACTGATGAATGATATCACCGTGGCCGTGAGCTATACGGAGGTCGCCGACCGGCAGATTCCGCTGCCGGCCTATGAAACCGAAGGCGCGGCGGGCATGGACCTGCGCGCCAACTTTCCTCCGGAGAGCCGCGACAGCGGCATTACGCTGATCCCGGGCGCTAGGGCCATAGTGCCGACAGGGCTGACGCTGGCAATTCCAAGCGATTTCGAGGCCCAGATCAGGCCGCGCTCCGGTCTTGCCTTCAAGCATGGCCTGACGCTGGCCAACGCGCCTGGAACCATCGACAGCGACTATCGCGGCCCGCTCGGAGTGATCCTGATCAATCTGGGTTCGGAGCCCTTCCACATTGCGCACGGCGACCGTATCGCGCAGATACTCTTCGCGCCTGTGGTCCGTGCGGTCTGGGACGAACGGGCGTCGCTCGACGATACCGGCCGCGGCGCCGGCGGTTTCGGTTCGACGGGGAGTAAGTGACAATGGTCGATTTTACGACTCTCGGTCTGTTTGTCGCGGTGATCCTGCTGATCCTGCTGTATTTCCACGGCCTCGGAAAAATGCGTGACGCGGCCAGCGCCCGCCATTCCGGACAGGCCGCGCCTGTCAAGCCCGACAGCCTCAGCGCGACCGAGCTTGAACGCTATGCACGCCATATCGTGATGCGTGAAATCGGGGGGACGGGACAGAAGAAGCTGCGCAAGGCGAAAGTGCTTGTTGTCGGGGCCGGTGGCCTTGGCGCACCCGTTCTGCAATATCTTGCGGCGGCAGGTGTCGGCACAATCGGAGTGATCGACGACGACACAGTCAGCCTGTCCAACCTGCAAAGGCAGGTTCTGTTTGACGAAAGTCTGCTTGGGAAACCTAAGGTGTTCGCGGCGCAACAGCGCCTGAAGTTGCTGAATCCCTTCGTGACCGTTCTGCCCTATAACCGGCGACTGACTGGCGACATCGCCGAAGAGTTGTTTTCCGAATACGATCTTGTGCTGGATGGCACGGACTCATTCGCCGCGCGGAAAATGATAAACGTGGCTTGTGCCAGAACCAAGACTCCTCTGGTCTGGGGCGCGATCAGCCAATGGGAAGGTCAGGTAACGGTGTTCGATCCAGCGAACGGCGAGCCCTGTTTCGAGTGTGTCTTTCCGGCCCCGCCCGCCGAGGGTCAGGCCCCCACCTGTGCCGAGGCCGGCGTCATGGGCGCCCTGCCGGGGGTAATCGGGTCGCTGATGGCGACGGAGGCGATCAAGCTGATCACCGGCGCAGGTACGGTGCTGAAAGGCGAATTGCTGATTTTCGACGCGCTGGAAGGTCAGACCAGAAAGATCCGCATCAAGTCGAACCCCGCCTGCACCGTTTGCGGAACCTGACCGGAAGCTGCCAGAAATCATTGCTAGATCCGGGTTGGAACCACGCGGTTGGGCGGTGTGTGGCCGTCCTCGAATGTCTTGATATTGACGATGACCGTCTCGCCCATTTCGGCGCGGCTTTCATGGGTGGCAGAGGCCATGTGCGGTAACAGCATGACGTTGTTCATGTCGCGCAGCCGCGGATTCATGTGGGGGCTTCGCTCCTGCACGTCCAATCCGGCACCGGCAAGACGGCCGGACTCCAGCGCCTCGGTCAGGGCGACCTCGTCGATCAGCTTGCCGCGCGAGGTGTTGACGATGAACGAGCTCGGTTTCATCAGAGCAAGGCGTTCCGCGTTGATAATGTGATGGGTCAGCGGCGTCAGAGGGCAACTGATCGAAAGAACATCGATATTTTTCAGCATCGCATCCAGCTCGCCCCAATAGGTCGAGGATAGTTCGTTTTCCCGGTCAGGGTGTACCGGCTTGCGGTTGTGGTAGTGAACCTCCATGCCGAATGCGCGGGCGCGGCGCGCGACCTCTATGCCGATACGTCCAAGGCCCAGAATGCCTAGTTTCTTGCCGCCTACGCGCGCACCCAGAAACGCCGAGGGCGACCATCCCGGCCAGTCACCGGATTGCAGCGCAGCCGAGCCTTCCTTGAAGCGGCGCATCACGCTCAGCATCAGGGTGATCGCCATGTCCGCCGTATCGCCTGCGCGGTTCGCTGGCGAATTCGATACGATGATGCCGTTCTTGTGCGCGGCGATGATGTCGATGTGGTCGTAACCCGCGCCGTAGTTGGCGATCATCCGCAGCTTGCCGCGGGCCTGGGCCAGCATTTCCGCGTCGATCATGTCATTGAGCGTCGGCACCAGCACATCAGCGTTGGTCATGGCCTCCAGCAGATCGTCACGGCTGAACGGGGTGTCGCTGGCGTTCAGCGTCACGTCGAATAGTTCGGACAGGCGCGCCTCGACTTTTTCTGGCAGGCGTCGCGTCACGACAACACTTAATCGGGATTGCGTCAATTTCGGCATCCAAGGCTAGATAAGTTGGTTCCATTTTGGCAAATTCACTGGCAGAAGAGCAAGCAGTATTCCCGATTATTTTCGGGACCATAAACAGCCCGAAAAAGGGTAAATATGCAGGCGATAACAATAAAGATCTGGGTTTTCGCGGGTTTGTCGGCCGCCATGGCCTGCGGCGGAGCGGTTTCCGCCTCGGAGCGCGGCCCGGTGACGAACCTGCCGCTGCCGCGATTCGTTTCGATGAAAGCGGCCGAAGGAAACGTTCGGCGCGGTCCCAGCCTGACCCACCGCGTCGACTGGGTGTTCCGGCACGAGGATATGCCGTTGCAGATCACTGCGGAATACGGCCACTGGCGGCGGGTGCAGGATGCCGAGGGGCAGGGCGGCTGGATGCACTATTCGCTTCTGTCAGGCGTGCGCACTATTGTGTTCCAGTCGGAGAAGGCTGAACTGCATGTTCAGCCCAATGACGCGGCGGCGACCAATGCCTTCGCCGAACGAGGCGCTATCGCCGTGATCGAGGAATGCAGCCGCGACTGGTGCAAGGTCGCGGCTGGCCGGGTCGACGGCTGGGTCAGGAAAACCGGCCTCTGGGGTGTGGGACCGGAAGAGGTGCTGAACTAGCCGCGGTCGCCGGTCAGGCAACCTTGTCCAGGCCGCGCCCTTTCAGCAAAGCCTCGACCTTTGGCAGCGATCCCCGGAATTCGGTATAGAGCACATCCGCCTCTTTCGACCCGCCCGCGGCATAGATGTGATCATGCAGCTTGCGCGCGATGTCCGGATTGAACGGGTCTCCGGTTTCGGTGAAGGCCTCGAAAGCGTCCGCGTCCATCACTTCCGACCACA
>JAHEFH010000006.1:0-8813 GCA_024640245.1 Paracoccaceae bacterium
ACTTCCGATTCCATATGACTCTGGGGGGAAGCACAAGAGACCAATACAGACAAAGAGACTGCGCAGATTGCGCACTTCAGCTTGCTCACGAGGATTTACCTTCTGCTGTTAAGGTTTCGAGCTTCTCCTAGTAACGTGGGAATATCCTGTTCGGCACTACCAAGCAACTCCGCCAATCTGGCGTGAGCGGCCAACCGCCCAAGCGATCGGTCCAGCTTGCCGCCGCCGTCTGCATACGGACTGGCCCGACCAAGAACGTGCATTCGGACTTATTTGCCTAAAGATCATTGCGCCCCGAAATATCCGGAGTTCACCCGAAATAAAAAATATTGCTCAAGCCAGTAATTCATTTTCTCCTCTCGGTTTCGCTTAAGAGAAACTAGAATGGCAAAATGATTGAATGTCGCTGGGGCTTTATGGAGGATCGGCTCGGCTTTTTGACCTTGAAGCACATACAAGGTTATCCTGAAAGCAGCCCGATGCCCCGCGATCAGGATTTTTCAGTCAGGCTTGCTTTGAATTAGGGATACATGAAGACGCCTTTGGCAAAACGCCTGTGTATAAAGGCTGAATTGACAACCTTCCTGCGGCTTTGGTTTGCAAGATAGCCTGCGCTCGTATGGATTGTCCGGCTTCTGCGCCTGCTGGACAAATTCGAGGGTTTAACCACTGGAGGATTTATGGTTCGACTCAACCATCAGGAGTCAAAGATACAAACAGGGTTCTTCGATGCAGACATGGCTCAATGATCTTCTACCTTCGCTCCAATCCTTGGGTGTCTGGGGCTACTGGGTAATCGGATTGCTCGCGTTCGGTGAGGCTCTTGTCTTAACCAGCGTTTTCGTTCCTGGAACAGTTGTCGTTATTCTTGGTGGAGCGCTATCAGCACGAGGTCTTTACGACTTCGGTGACATGATCTGGTTCGTGGCAGCCGGAACCATTCTGGGGGCCGAAGTCAGCTTCAGGATCGGAGCCCGGGGCGGTCGCCTGTTCCGCGAGGACCGGAAAGTCTTCTCGACTGCCCACCTCGAGCGCGGAAAGCGTTTCTTTTCCAGATACGGGGCGGCAAGCATCGTCATCGCACATTTCTTGGGACCCATGAGGCCGATTGTCCCGGTAATCGCCGGATTATCGGACATGTCACGCAAACTTTTTTTTCTTTGGAACGCCGTCGGCGGACTGACCTACGCGATCGCCATGCTGAGCGCCGGTTACATCTTTGGAGCGGCATTCGATATTATCGGCGCCACCGTGACGCGGGTGGGACTGTTTGTTCTCGCGGTCATGCTGATCCTCGCGGCCCTTTGGTACTTCGCGGCCAAGATACGCCGGGCTTGGCCGTTCTTTGTCTCCATCCTGAGCACTGTCGGCGCGGCGATCAGGGACAACCCCGAAGTTCGTGCTCTTGCCACCCGCCATCCGGTCCTTTTGCGTTTTCTCGACCGTCGTGTTTCGCAAGCGTCCTTCACCGGCTTGCCCGTCTCCATTCTTGCCCTGACGATCTGCTACTTTCTTGTCCTATACGCCGATTCAACGCTGGATTTCGTCACACAGAGCCAGATCGTTCTGGCCGACGTCCGTATCGCCAACCTGTTGGCCGCCTTCCGTGACCCGGATCTGGTGCGGTTTTTTGCGATAGTCACCGCCCTTGGGTACTGGAAGGTGATTTTAGTTCTGGCGGTCGGAGTATCGGTTCCGCTCTGGCTTAAGACCGGTCGGCACTACCTGCCCGCCCTATGGCTGGCAGTTATGGCCAACCAGCTGACCGTCACGCTGCTCAAGCACTTTTTCGCCCGACCAAGACCCGAATTGGCCGTTTACGCCGAAACCAGTTTTTCTTTTCCGAGCGGCCACAGCGCGGTCAGTGTCGTCTTCTACGGTTTCGCGACCTATATCCTGATCCGCGAACGGACCGCTCCGGTGATCGTATCATTCCTCGCTGGCGCAACATTGGTATTCCTGATCGGGCTAAGCCGGCTTTACCTCGTCGAGCACTACCTGAGCGATGTGCTGAACGGATACCTTGTAGGCGCACTATGGATGCTCGCGGGCATTTGGCTTGCCGAAGGTCTCCGCGCCAGAGGCGTGAAATCCGCATCAGCTCCAATGCTGCCCTGGCAAAAAGCCTTCAGCGCGCTTGCAATCTGCGGAACGGTTCTCGGTGCGGGACTGATCGTGGCAGACTACCGGCAAACCCGAAACCTGCCGGCCGTTCAGGCCTTGGTCATTCTAGATAAGCCCTTGGAGAAGGCCTTTACGGAAGGCAGGCTGCCGCCCCGGGCCGAAAACATTCTGGGTACGCCGCAGGAACCCGTCAGCCTGATAATTCTGGCACAGGATGAGGACAGCCTTCTTGCAGCGCTTCATGAGGCCGGATGGCGCCTCACCGATGAACCTGACTTTGGCACCTTGTCGCGCGCAGCGTTCGCCGCCTGGTTCGGCGGTAGCTACAGCACCGCACCAGTAACGCCGACGTTCTGGAACGGCCATCCGAACGACTTCGGCTTTCAGTCCTCCTCGACGGGCGGCACCATTCGTCAACGCCATATCGCGCGGTTCTGGCGCACAGGGTTTCGCAGCCAGGAGGGACTGATGATATTCGTCGGCACGGCCAGCTTCAACGTCGGTTTGAAATGGGGCCTGACCTACCGCATTGACCCAAATATCGACGCCGAACGAGACCTTTTCGTTGCGAACCTTCAGGACACCGGCCTGGTTCATTCGACAGGAGATATTCAACTCCTGCCGCCAACTCTTGGCAAAAATTTTACGGGCGATCCATTCTTCACGGATGGGAAGAGCACCATGGTTCGCCTTTTGGCTTCTACAGGTGTCAACCAGAGCCCGGCATCCCGATAGATCTGACACTTTTCACGCTCCGGAAACCGGACCCGTCCTGTCAAATGTGGCTGCCAGAAGCTATCCGAGAGACGCCGGTTTCAGGTAACCGTGAACTGGGCCATCATACCCGCATCTTCATGTTCCAGAATATGGCAATGGCACATGAACGGCGTGTCGGGACCCGCCGGTTGATCAAAGCGAGCGACGATCTCGGCCTCGCCGGTCACCAGCACCGTGTCCTTCCAGCCGGAATTTTCAGGTCTCGGAGACCCTCCATTTTCCTTCAGGACGCGGAACCGCACACCATGCACATGGAATGGATGGGCAATCATCGTGCTGCGAACGATCCAGCGCTCGACGGATCCGAGAGCCACCTCGAAATCGATGCGGCCCATTTCGAAGGAGCGTCCGTTTATTGCGAAGCCGCCGCCGCCCATCATCATGCCGCCCATGCCCATATCGAGCGAAAGTCGCCTCGTGCGCACCTCCGGTCCCAAGATAACGTCCTGCTCGCCGTCGAGCATTGCGGGCAGTTTGGTGATCCGTGGAGTCAAAGTGTCGTCCGATATGAACGGCAAGACGCCAAAGGCCTGACCGGGATCGCTCATCAGGACTGTCGGGGCGCCTTCTGCGAAATTCACCAGAATTTCGGCGCGTTCGCCCGGCGCCAGGCTCAGGTCCTGAAGCGCAACCGGCTCCGGCAGGAACCCTACATCCGTCGCTATCAGATGCATCGGACGGGAATCCTCGAAAAACAAATTGTAAATGCGGGCATTCGAGCCATTCAGCAGGCGAAGGCGGACGATGCCTTTCGGCACGACGGCAATGGCACCCGCTTGACCGTTCACCAGCATCCGATTGCCAAGAAAACCGTGCATCAAATCCATCATGGACGGGCTGTAGACCATGCGGCCGGACCGGTCGAACCTGCGGTCCTGCAACACAATCGTCAGGTCATCGACGCCGTATTCTGCCGGCAGGCCGCGCTGGTCGTCCCTTCCGTCAGTCAGATGGATGACACCGGCCAACCCGCTATTGACCTGTTCCGCAGTGCGCCCGTGAATATGGGAGTGATACCAGACTGTCGCGGGGTCCTGCTCGATCTGCATGTCCGGAGTCCATTGCCCGCCTTCCCTGATCGGCAAATGAGGACCACCATCATGTTCGCCTGGAACGAGCAGCCCGTGCCAATGCGCTGTAACGGCCTCTCCGAACGTGTTGCGCACTTCCGCGGCTAAGGGGCCGTTCCGCAAGATGATAGTGGGCCCGAGAAAATTCTGACTGAACCCAGCCGTTTTCGAGGCGCCCCCGCCGAGGAAATCGGCACTGCCAGACTGCGCTGTCAACTGGAGGCGACCGGATGCTCGCGTATCGAGTAAGGGTGGCATCTTCAGCCGGTTTGCAGCGGCTTCCGTCGCCGCTAATGCTGGCCCGCCAGCGATAGAGGCCAACCCGTTGGCGGCAAGGATCGAAGATGTTGCGGAAGTCAGGAAATCGCGTCGTTTCATTCTTTTCTTTCGAAACCGGGATGCAGCGCCCGAAGCTTTAAGTTGTCAGGCTCGGCCTTACTGAAATTTCTCGCAGGCATCCTGACCGTTGGCAAGCGCGTGAACCGTATTTAAACCTTACAAATTCTCTGAAAACCGACAAGTAACGAAGACTTGAAATGCTGACTACGTCCTGACCCCGCGCATGGCCCCAAGGTTGCGTTTCGCAATGAATCCCCGGAAGGCACACCAACCGCAAGTTCGGCGATCAGTCCATCCTGCACGAATAGTAGCTCGGAACATAAAGTAAGGCGGACCGCTCTATCAGAGCTTAGTGTGCGCTCGTGGAGGGCATGTGAAGCAAGAATATCCTTCCATCCAGCGGCTCAGCAAATCAAGCGAGCAAAGCAATGGCAAGCCCGCAAGCAAACCAGCCAAATCCTGAAAACACCGCAACCGTGCCGATTGCGTACAATGCAAAAGTCAGTTTATTTGCCGTTGAACCCGTGAACCTAAAACCCGTCTCTCCGGTCACGGCGCGTATCAACATTGCAAAAACGGATGTCCAAACGAATAGCGTGATCATGCTTGCCACCATCCACAATTGCCATTCCGGCAAACCTGCTAAATGGATGGTGGCGGCAAGCGCAATCAACATGATACCGCGAGACGTTCCGCCTGCGTGCAGCAGGTGCCAGTCCTTGGGTGAACGTTTTCCAATTATCGACATGTAAAGCATCAACCCCGCCGCCATACAAAGTATAAGCACAAGCGCACCATTCAGTGCGAGGAAAGTCGAGAGACTGTTCAAGGGATTTCCTTCCTTAGACAGGTTTTGCGCCGCGTTTAATGATCAAGGTATAAAAGCGTTTTTCGCAACCACCACTTTTATCCGTCTCAGGTTAATTGGAGCATTTCGGCATGATAACCGATCAAGGCTCCGGTTTGTTTCGGCGCGCCGATTATGCCTCATCCCCTAGTTGATGCAAGCAAATCAGGTTGACGGGTGCTCACTGGTTTTTCCAATTTCTTTGGAGGGAACTATCTGCGCCGAAACTTTGCGGCTGAAAAGACTTTGGCAATAAAGGAGTATTAGCAGGGCCTTTCTTGCATTAAATTCCTTGCGAACACCGGACCTTGGTCGGTGGCCTTTTTAGGACAACCGGTCGAAAATATTACGGAAATCTATCGTCGCGAGGTGACTCTTGAACTGGACCCGTCTGACACTTCCCGCGCAGTTCCTTTTTGCCGGAGCTGTCGTCATGGTGTCGGCCATGCTTGTCGTGGGGTTCTGGGTGGCTTCGCGGATCGAACAGGCCGTCGTCCAGAATTCGGCCGTGTCGGCAGCGCTTTTCATGGAAAGTTTCATTTCGCCGCTCAGTCAGGACCTTGCCGAGGCCGACGCGCTGTCGGAACCGGCCAAACGCGCGCTTGACGAGATATTCCAGGGAACCGTTCTGGGAGAGCGGGTCGTATCCTACAAGATATGGAAGCCCGGAAACCTGATAGCCTATGCCTCCGATCCGACTGTGATCGGCAAACGCTTCAGTCCGAGCGACGACCTTATTACAGCGTGGAACGGCTCCATCGCCGCTTCCTACGAGGACTTGAATGACCTCGAGGATGCGACCGAAGCCTCGCTCGGCGTTCCTTTGCTCGAGGTTTACAGCCCGATCAGAGAAATTTGGACCGGCGACATAATCGCGGTAGCGGAGTTTTACGAACACGCCGACTTGCTGGACAAGGACCTGTCCGATGCCCGCCGCAAAAGCTGGCTGGTCGTAGCCACTGTGTTTGCAACAAGCGGCCTGCTTCTTTTCGGGATCGTACTGGCAGGCGGTCGCACAATCCAGTCACAGCGGGCCGAACTGGAAAACCAGCTTGCAGAAACCGAGCGCGTGTCAAAGCAAAATGTCTTTCTCAGGCAAAAGGCGATTATCGCCAACCGGCGGGCCATTGCCGAGACAGAGAAGGCAATGCGCCAGATCGGCTTCGAACTGCATGACGGCCCCGCGCAATATCTTGCGCTTGCGGCACTACGGCTCGACGCGGCTTTTTCCGGCGATGGAAACAGGCCCAGAGACCCGCAGGACATCAAGGCTTCCATTGCAAAGGCCTTGTTCGAAATCCGGTCGATTTCCCGCGGCCTCGCGCTCCCCGACCTCGACAACCTGACTGTCGGAGAGATCGTCGACCGGGTCGTCGATGACCACACAAACCGGACAGACATGAATGTCATCAAGGATTACCCGGACGGGATCGAGTGCGATCTGGACTATAGCCAGAAGCTCTGCATATATCGCTTTTTGCAGGAAGTACTGTCCAACGCGGCGAGACACGCAAAAACCGGGACTGCAGAGATTTCAATCAGGAAATCCGAAACTTCGCTCGTCGTTGCGGTTTCCGACGAAGGCATCGGGTTCGAACCGGCCAGCACCGTGAAACTTCGAAAAGACGGGGGCATGGGGCTGTTGGGCCTTATGGATCGCGCGGAAAGCATCGGCGGGGTTCTGAACATCGAGAGCTCGCCTGGACAAGGCGCAAAACTCAGTCTTGCTATCAACCTTGAAGGGACAGACTTGTGACCATTCGTATCGTTTTGGCAGATGATCATCCGATTTTCAGGGACGGCCTCGTCGTAAGCCTGGAAGAAACCGGCGAGTTCGAAGTCGTCGGCGTGGGTGGATCATCGGCCGACGCTGTCAGGCTGTGCCAGGAACTGCGGCCCGATGTCGTGCTGCTCGACCTCTCGATGCCCGGCAGCGGAATTTCTGCAGCAAAGCAGATTTCCGAAGACAGTACGGCAGGCCATATCGCCATGCTGACCGTTTCCGAGGACGATTCAGACGTCATGGCAGCCATGAACGCCGGGGCCATAGGCTATGTTCTCAAGGGTATTTCCGCCGTTGACCTACGGCGGGTATTGAAAGGCATTTCCCAGGGAGAGGCCCATGTATCGCCAACTCTGGCGGCCCGGGTTCTAAAGGTCATGCAGGCCGGAAAATCGGCCGAACCCGATCCCATCGAAGATCTTACAAAGCGCGAGGAAGACATCCTTAGGCTGGTCGCCAAGGGGCTTACCAATCGGGAAGTGGCCAACAAGCTCAAACTTCAGGAAAAAACGGTCAAACACTACATGACTGCCATTCTTGAAAAACTCCACGCGCGGAACCGGGTCGAAGCGGCGCTCATGGCGCATGAGGCGTGGAACAAAAAGTAGACGCGACGGACGTTTCAACCGTTACCGGTTGCCAGCTTCGGCCAGCCTTTTCCAGTCCTTTTCGGTGGCAGGGCGCTGGGCAACGACCCGATCGTAACGATCGACAAGCTCATAGCGCCCCGATGCAATCCTTTCGGTCCATCCCGTAGAATAGGAAACTTCGATGTCGCCCCCCGACACCGTGACATTGGTCGGAAACGACTGCGTGGCTCTCGAGGTTCGGACACTCTGGATATCAATCCCGCGCGCGATTGCCGTCAATCGCGCCAGATCTGCGCCGCGCGCGACTCTGCGCTCGACTCTGCGCCCCGCCTTGTCGGTTCGCTCGTAGCGACCGTTGTCGATCTGCTCTATAGAACCGTCCGAGTAACTTACGACAACACCCCGGCCTGTGAGTTCAATCTTGGAGATCGATAAGACCCTGGCACGCTTGCCCCGGCTACTGTCGCCATCATCGTCGTCACTGTCATCGTCAAATCCATCGTCATCATCACGTTCATCGTCGTCATCACGGCTATCGCTGTCGTCACGGTCATCGCTGTCGTCGCTTCCGCTGCCCGATCCACTGCTGCTGCTACCGGAACCGCTGTTACTCTCGCTGTCGTCGCTTCCGTCGCCTTCCTTGCCGGATCCGCTGGCTGCGTGGGCGAAAGGCGCTACAAGAAAAACCCCGCTTTCAAGGCTGACCAGAATATGAAAAGGCGCAATGGCCCAGACACTGCCCAGCGCAAGGCAAACCAGCATTGACCGAAATGTAAGCGCAAGTTTCAACGGCATCGCCTTCCCCGGACCTTTCAGGATATTTGGACTCTGACAGTCACGGCCCTACCTTAGCGCAGACAGTTCAACCGGGCATCAGACGATAGTCCTGCCATTTTTCACCGGTGGGTGGCGGACAAAAAAAGAATGCCCGCTGTCGAAGCGGGCATTCTTGACGGATCAGGAAGTTCAGGCGCTACATTCCGGATGTTCCTGAACGTCGCCGGGATCATCACATCCCGAACCGCCGGGGGTACGGGGGCGGTCGCGACCCGATCCGCTTTCATCGTCATCGCTGTCGTCATCGTCGCTGTCGTCGTCGCTGCTGCGGCCGCCGTGATCATCATCGTCGTCGTCATCGCTACCATGACCGCTGTTGTCGTCGTCACGGTCATCATCACGGTCATCATCGCGGTCATCGTCGCGATCGTCGTCGCGATCGTCTTCACTTCCGTCTCTGCCTGATCCGCTTTCGGCCAAGACGAAGCTGTCTTCACCCGTGACCA
>JAHEFH010000006.1:8913-18688 GCA_024640245.1 Paracoccaceae bacterium
TCACGGTCATCATCACGGTCATCATCGCGGTCATCGTCGCGATCGTCGTCGCGATCGTCTTCACTTCCGTCTCTGCCTGATCCGCTTTCGGCCAAGACGAAGCTGTCTTCACCCGTGACCAAGTATATCTTGGCTCCATTGGAAATCGAGTCCTGGATAGATGCCTGTGCGGGAAGCACTGTCGATAGCATGCCACAGAGAATTGCCGTGGTGCCAAGTAGAATTGCCGGTTTCATTTATTTCTCCTGTTGTTTTGGGTTTTCACACAGTCACTTTCGCGGAGTCCTGACCAAAACAGTATCGACCTAGGGCGACCGAATTTTTGTCAAATAGTCGGAAAGGTGATTGGACCTTGGTCCGAAATAGTACGGCGTCACGAAAATTTAATTCCTGAAGTTCGTGATCCAGGAATTTGCAGGTAGGAAAACAGGCCTTAACGCCAGTAGCAACGTCGATCCCGGTAACCGCAGTGAACAACTTGCGGCGATCGACTGCCATATCAGGTGCATGTCCGCGTGCGCCGCTTCCCGCAAATTGACTTTTGTCACCGCCGCTGTGCTGCCTGCCTCCTGCACCTACTCTCTTCACAGGTTTGGTTAATATCGAGCGTGTAACACGCCATCAGTTACATCCGGTATAGTTCCGATATTTTCAAAAAGCCTAGAACCAAGAACAGCCGCCTTATTTTCCGCATCGTGTAAATGCGTAAACGCCTTCGGCCCAAGCTGCATCTATAAAGAGTTGGCGCTCTTTGCCGCTTTCATCACGGCCAGATCGAAATACTGCGGCGGGATGAAAGTCTTTGGTCCTAAATTTGGACCTTGTATTCTTGAATGGTGTTTCCGCCATCCACAACAATCAGTTGCCCTGTAAGATAGCTGGCCTCTTCACTTGCCAAAAACACCGCAACATGGCCAATTTCATCCGGTGTTCCGGGACGTCCGACAGGCGTGTACTTTCCTGCGAGGATTTCATCTTCACTGCTGGAATTGGTTTTTATCCAGCCTGGCCCGATACAATTAACCGTAACATTGCGTGGACCTGCTTCGATTGCGAGCGCGCGAGTAAGCCCCATCAACCCAGCCTTGGCCGCAGCGTAAACGCCTGCTCCGGCAATGCCGACAACCGGTCCTGTTACAGACGACATATGAACGATTCGGCCGTAGTTGCGAGCCAGCATTCCTGGCAGAACGGCACGGGTTACCAGAAAAGCGCTACCGAGGTTTATGTCCATGCCGTATTTCCATTCGGCATCGCTGGTGTCTTGCAATTCGGTCGACAGGTCGTCCCGTCCGACTTGCACCATGCCTGCGTTGTTGACCACAATATCGATGGGTCCGAGATTTTTCTCGATGGCGCGACACAGGTCCGAGACCTCGTCCGTGACGGTCAGGTCAGCGGGTTGACTGAAAACTGAACTGGCATCCCCGCCAAGTTCTTCCAGTCGATCAAAAATTCTGGAAGTTGTCGAGGTGATGGCTACTTTTGCCCCGGCCGCCCTGAGCAGCCTTGCCGTTGCGAAGCCGATTCCGCCAGCATTCCCCGCACCGGTCACCAAAGCAACCCGTCCTATAACTCCGGTCATAATGTGATCCCTCGGATGTTCCTGACTCAGTAGTCTGGCGCTAACTCCGCCGATGTAACCACATCAGTCATACAAAAGGCTATCACAATATGAAGGAAAACTACGCGCCGTCAGGCACATTTGGACTGGGTGCGCACTTCGGATCGTCACCGAGATCAAGACATTCGCACCCGTTCACCCAAAACCGGTAAGTCGGCAAATTAATTCCTAGAGGGCGCAACGGCTTCCGGTCCAGCCAATGTTCGTAAACG
Source organism: Paracoccaceae bacterium (assembly GCA_024640245.1). GTDB lineage: Bacteria > Pseudomonadota > Alphaproteobacteria > Rhodobacterales > Rhodobacteraceae > Amylibacter. The sequence continues at coordinate 10,750 of JAHEFH010000006.1, forward strand.
CCTGGCCGATCGCCGTGAACAACCTCAACAATTCAGCTTTTGCTGGCAGGAACGAATTGCCTCACATAGACGTCCTGCTGAGGGAACGGTATCTCGATTCCAAGATCGCGGAAGGCGTTGTCGATTTCGACGCAAAGGTCGCTGGTCACCGAAATTGTCCGCTCCACATCCTTCAGGAAGCACCGGAGCTCGAAGTTCAGAGCGCTGTCGCCAAATCCACGGAAAACGGCGGCCGGTCCAGGATCCCGCAGCACTTCGGAATGATCTTTTGCGATCTTCAGCAAGGCTTCCATGACTTTTCCGGAATCCGTGCCGTAGGCGACACCAACGGGGATGATTACGCGGCCCATCTTGTCTGCATAGGTCCAGTTGGTAACCGACTCCGAGATGAGATGTGAATTTGGCACGAAAACGCTCGCGCGGTCGAAGGTCTGAATTTCAGTGGCCCGCACCTTGATACGCTTCACGTAGCCCTGCTTGTCACCGACAACGATCCAGTCTCCGACTTTTACCGGTCTTTCGACAAGCAAGATCAGTCCGGAAACGAAATTGTTCACCACATTCTGAAGCCCGAAACCTATCCCGACCGACAGGGCGCCAGCCACGATCGCAAGTTTCGAAAGGTCGAGACCGAGCGCGGAAATCCCGACCAGAGCAGCAAGAATTATTCCGATATATCCAATTCCGATCCGGATGGAATGACGCGTTCCCTTGTCCATCTGGGTCTGTGTCAGGACCTTTTCCGCCAGAACATGTTGCACGATCCGCGTTGCAAGAACCAGGCCGACAAACAGCAATATCGCGGTAAAGACGCTGACAAGCGAAAACGTGAAGTTGCCGATTTTCAGGCCGAACAGCAACTGGTAGGTCCAGTCGGCCACATCCTTGTAGTCCGCGCCCCAGATAAATGCAGCGATCACAAGACCCAACAGGGCCAGAACCGTATCATAACCAAGACCGATCCAGAATTCCGACCGAGACGCGCTTTCGTCGTCCATCCGGAGCTTGTCGCGCAAGGACTCCCCGATCCATGTTTCCTCGGAAAGTGCGTGCGATATGAACTCGCGTCCGAGACGGTTGAGCACGAGGACCACCAGAACCAGGCCGCCAGTCATCACGATTTGGGTCGCTATGAACCGCGCAAAGGCGACGTAGCCCGCTGCACCGGCCATCAGAACGACCATAAGGCCGGTGGACAGCATCAGGCGCAACCATCGCCACCTGGGAGGTTCCGATGTGTCCTCGGGTGCCCAGATTTGCTGCCGTAAAAGCAAATTGGCCAATATTAAGATCACGAAGGCAGCAAGAACAAAATCACGCAGGGCCGTTACTGCCAGTCGGGCACTGTAACTTACGATGACTTCCGACAGCACTATGTCCACCGAGAAGGCCAGTGCCAGCGCGATGACGACGCTCTGAACGGCGCGCGCCAGCTTGCTCGGGATCGGGACAATCCGCCAGCCTGGATTTGCCGGTGACAGGGACGCCCGGAAGAAAGCAACGGACCATGTGAAAAGGACTACGCCCAGAAACAGCGCCTGCGCAAACGACTTGCCCGCATCGCCGAGCAGCCCCCCGCTCAGAGCAGCGAGGTAAACCAGCCCGACAGCGACCGTGGGCAGAAATGCCCGCGCGACACCCACCACAAGCGTGGCTCGCAGGGACTGCATGAAAGTCGGGCGTTGTATCGAAGGATCACGACCGAATTTCTTCAGCGTCCACCTTTGTACGGGCCACACCAGCACAACAGCGGCCAGGATCGCAGCAAGCAACGCGTATATCGAGCCGGCCAGCCTTTGCTTGAAAGTGTCAGAGCTTACAAAGCGAACCGTCGAACCGGTGACCGACGCTGATATCGACCGCATCTCGGGTAACGCAAGCCGCCAGATCGATGGCGACAAGGGAGACATGCCGCGCTGGAATACCTTCTCGGTGAAGCGCGAACGTCTGAGTTCTCCCAGCTTCGATAAGTCGACCGCAATACGCCCGATGAGCAGTTCAGCCTCTTTGATGTGGCCGGAAATCTCGTTCAACTGCCCCTGGAGTTCCTGACGTTGCACCGCAACCGCCTCCGGTTCGGGTTCCTGCCCCTCGGCCGGCGCGGGCCCGAAAGCCTGCATTTCTTTCTGGACCGCCTCCAGCTCCACGGTCAGTTCGGTTATCCATTTTCTTACATCGCTCCGCACGCCATCAAGGCGGTCCCGCATGAGTGCCAGGTCGGTGTCCGAAATTTCAGTATCAGCCAGACCGGCTTCAACAGCATCGAGGACAGACCGCCATTCGGAGATCGTTGCCGTCGCTTCAGCTTCCGGCGTTTGCTGAGCATAACCTCCGGACTGCCAGGAAAGACCTGACGCGAACAGAAGTGACACAATTAATACGGCGATCAACCTTCTCATCGATATTCTCCGGTAAATGACATTTCTAACTATTGCGGCGGTTTGGCGATGTCCGCCTTAGCGACTAGGGCACGGCCTGTAACATTCCCGCTGTTGGTCTTGCAGCTTTAATTGAACCAGATGAAGTAGCGCAGGAGCCCGCCATCCAAGAGAGCGTCAATTTGCCAGAATGTATCTGCAGACGTCAGTTCACCCTCTTCCAGGTAGGGCAAAATAGCGCTGCCCTGACCTATCAGCACTGGATCGAACGTTCTGGGTTCTTCGAACATCCTCCTGACATTCACCCCCCGGTTCATGAACCGCCAGTGCGGCACAAGTTTCTCGCCGTTCAGGATCGCCTCGAGTTCATCCAGAAACAGGTTCCAGCCCGCGACACGAGCTTCGGTAACCCGCATCCGATCGAAGATGCCTGCCTGCACTGCCGGTTTTGGCACCCATTCCCGCTTGTCGTCGGTTTCCGATTGAACGCGGCGCCAGTTTTCCCGGCTGAGTTCGATCATGGACAACAGATGCGTGCGGACCCTTCCCATCCGGTCCGGGTCGACCACGGGCCAGTTAAAGAGGTGGACAAAGGCGATCAGGTCACCAATGGCTCCATACTCGAGCATGCTACGCGCCCTTTGGTAGGCAAGGTACTTTTGACCTTCAGGAGTTGTCCTCCATTTTTCATAAGCCTCCCATGACCGGTTCCAATTGAAACGCCGTGGAGGAGCACCGTTCTCGTCCAAAAGCGTCCTGATATTGGCAATTACTTTCCCGACCTCCGTTTCCAGCTCGGAGGACAGAAAATCGGTCTGCGGAAACAGGCTGTGGAATGTCAGGTTGAAAGTATTTTCCCAGTCGTGCGCCAGCGGAAACTCTGCCATCGCCATCAGAAGGTGGCTGTAACCCTGAAGCCACGGCGCGTCGCTTTGGTCGAAATCCACGCGGAACCCGCTGTCAGCGCCTACCGGTCCGGTGACGGCATAGAAGGCTCCGAGCAGAAACTCGTTTTCATCGGCATTTCCGTCGCCGTTGAAATCCAGTCTTATCTGCGCAAGATCGAGCGAAAGATCAAAATCCGTATCCGAAACGCCGCTCAATGTCGCTTCCGCAACCGTCATGTCGGCAACGAAACGGTCCAGAATTCCGCGAAGCGCTTCATAAGTTACGGGCTCCGGCGAAGAATTTGGGGGAACCGGCAATCGAAGGAAGGGCAGGTTCAGCAATCCCAAAGAGACTTCACCGAGATCATATTCCGATCGCAAGCCGTGGCGATGCAATCCCTGTCCGAGGTGCGCGACCGCATCGAGAAATTGTCCCGCCCCGAGGGCAAACAGCGCCTGACCGTCGCCGGGCGCTTTGGCAAGCCGGGTTTGTGAAGTTTCCGCAACAGCCGCCATGTCACCGGCATAAAAAGCCGCCTCGATGTCGTCGGCAAAGGTCTTGTCGGCGCGAGCACCTGAAGGCAAAGGGAACAGTGCCAGAACAGCAGCGAAAAAAATGCCTGAATGGTTCATGCTTACTTAACTCCCCTTCCTGCAAAACCATTTTTATCCTAGCAATTGCGAAAGACCGAAGCCTTGATATGTATCAAGCGCGCTTTCAAGACGGTTTTCAGGACGTCTAATCGGGGGTACGACACCAAATTGACAAGCACCGCGACCCTGCTCCCGCATGCGGACCTTTGGCAAAATTCGGATTTTGGGCCGTTCACCGAAACGACCCAGACCGATCCGGAGAACAAGAGAAGTCCGGCCACTGCGGTCTGGAAAACAATGGTGGCAGGGGATCGGCCGGACGCCGTGAAGGCTTGCAGGCGCGCGCGCCGGCTCTATGCTGACAATCCGGATGCGCGACTGCCGGAATTGAACAGGTCACCGAAAGTGTGATGCATTTTGAAGTGGAACGGGTTGAATGACTAAATTTTCTGCCAACCTCGGGTTCTTATGGACCGACCGTCCGCTGCCGGACGCTATCCGCGCGGCGAAGGCAGCCGGTTTCGACGCCGTCGAATGCCACTGGCCCTATGATTTCCCGATCGGGGATGTCCGCGCGGCGCTCAGCGAGACAGGGCTGCCGATGCTGAGTCTGAACACCCGCCGCGGCGATGTGCATGCGGGCAAAATCGGCCTGTCGGCGATCCCGGCACGCAAGGGCGAGGCCCGTGCCGCCATTGACGAGGCAATCGCTTACGCCACGGCCATAAATGCCGGGAAAATCCATGTCATGGCCGGCAATGCGAATGGCGCGGATGCACATGATACATTTGTGGCCAACCTGCATTATGCCTGTAATCAGGCAGCGCCCCAAGGCATTACCATCCTGATCGAGGCACTCAACAGATACGATGCGCCGGACTACTTTTTAAAAACCACATCCCAAGCGAGGGCCATCATACAAGAAGTCGGGGCCGACAACCTGCGACTGATGTTCGACTGTTACCACGTGCAACTGATGGAGGGTGACCTGTCCCACAGGCTGGCCGACCTGTACCCCCTGATCGGCCATATCCAGTTCGCCTCCGTCCCTGACCGAGGAGCGCCGGACCACGGCGAGCTTGACTACAAACATATATTTCGCGTGATCGCCGAACTGGGATACACTGCGCCGCTGGGAGCAGAGTACACACCTGACGGAGATACCGCCAAAACACTGGGCTGGATGACGAAGCTGGGGTCAGTCTAGCTGCTATCCCTCCAGTACAAGTCTGGGTGAAAGGGCTCTAGGGTCCACCTTCAGGTTGATGATCGCAGGCGTGCCGGCCCGACGTGCCTCAGCCAGAGCATCGGGAAAGGCGTCTCCGTGCTCGACCGTTGCACCGAATGCGCCGTATGCGCGGGCGAGCGCGGAGAAATCCGGATTGACCATATCGGTACCGGAGGGCCGCTTTGGATAATTCCGCTGCTGGTGCATGCGGATCGTGCCGTACATGCCGTTGTTAGAGATCAGGACGACAATATTCGCGCCGTACTGGCAAGCGGTGCCGAATTCCTGGCTGACCATCTGGAAACACCCGTCACCGGCGAGGCAGATCACATCGCGCTCCGGCATCGCCAGCTTGGCGGCGATGGCGGCCGGCAGGCCGTATCCCATGGTGCCGCTTGTGGGCGCCAGCTGCGTCCGCCAACCGCGATAGCGATAATAGCGGTGCAGCCATGCAGCATAGTTTCCGGCACCGTTGGTCACGATGGCATCGTCTGGCAGTACCTCGTTGAGGTGCCCGATGACGCGCTCCATCCTGACGGCACCGGGCGTGTCCTGCGGCACTTGCCAGCTTTCGTAGGCTGCACGACCCCGCTTCACCCAGTCCGCGCGATTATTCTTCGACGCGGTTGCCGCCGCCGCCAGCTGTTGAACAACCTTGCCGGCGGAGGCCGCGACCGACAGCGAAGGCAGATAGACCCGTCCGGGTTCGGAGGGGTCGGGATGGACATGCACCAGAGCCTGATCCGGAACCGGCGGCGTCAGCAAGGTGTAGCCACTGGTGGTGATCTCTCCCAATCTGGGGCCGAGCGCCAGAATGGTATCGGCTTGCCGCACATAATCCGCCAGCGCGGGATTGATGCCGATACCGACGTCCCCGACGTAGCAACGGTGCCGGTTGTCGAGATAGTCTTGGCTGCGGAAAGACGTACCCACCGGAAGTTCGAGCGTCTCGGCCAATTTGCCCAGCGCCTGTGCCGCCTCTTGCGACCAGCCGCTGCCGCCGGCAATGACAAGCGGCCGTTCTGCCGCCTTCAGGCGGTCGAGAACCGCCGAAATGTCGGCCTCCGCCGCCAGCCCCGACGGCAGGACGGCAGCCGGCACAGGTCCGGCTTCGGTTGCCGAGGAAAGCATGTCCTCGGGCAATGCCAGAACGACGGGGCCGGGCCGGCCCGACTGCGCCGTATGAAAGGCGTGGCTGACATATTCCGGAATACGGTCGACATCGTCGATCTCTGCCACCCATTTGGCCAGCGGCGCGAACATGGAGCGGTAGTCAACCTCCTGAAACGCCTCCCGGTCGCGCTGATCGCGTGCCACCTGCCCCACAAACAGGATCATCGGCGTCGAATCCTGAAAGGCCACATGGATACCGCCGGAAGCGTTGGTCGCACCCGGACCGCGCGTAACAAAGGCAACGCCGGGCTTTCCGGTAAGCTTGCCATGCGCCTCGGCCATCAAGGAGGCTCCAACCTCGTTGCGGGCCACGATAACGTCGATCCCCGAACCGTGCAGGCCGTCCAGCGCCGCAAGGTAGCTTTCGCCCGGAATACAGAACACGCGAGTCACTCCCTGCGCTTCGAGGGCCTCTACAAGGGCATTACCACCATGTCGCATTGGATTGTCTTTCCTGGATTGTTTCTTCGACTTGCACCGCCGGTGGCGAGGCGCGTCCCTGTAACGACGCTTCATTCTCGACTGGATCCGGACCGGCATTCCGCCTGATTATGACGCTCGCCGGAGATGTTGCAAGCGTCGACTCAGCTTTTAATGCACAGAAATCCTGGAGGAGTCATGTTATGGCCTATCATTGCATTGAAGGTCCTTCCGGCGGCACTCGGATGCTGACATAGGCAACGAAAAGGCCTAGATGATTTTACGGACGCGCCCTTGAATAGGGTCATCAAACTTTCGAAACAGGCGCGTTAGCCCGCATGTCCCGGCAAGGCCCTGACCCTCGTCACAATGAAGGAAGCGTAACAAATGCCCGCAACAGAACTCGACGGTACCTATGACTATGTGATCGTCGGCGGTGGAACCGCGGGTTGTGTTCTGGCGAACCGCCTGTCCGAGGATCCGAAAACGCGGGTTCTGTTGCTGGAGGCGGGCGGAAATGACAATTACCACTGGGTCCATATACCGGTCGGATACCTCTATTGCATCGGCAATCCCCGTGTCGACTGGATGATGAAAACCGCGAGCGAACCGGGCCTGAACGGGCGCAGTCTTGTCTATCCGCGCGGCAAGGTTCTGGGCGGCTGCAGTTCGGTCAACGGAATGATCTACATGCGGGGCCAGGCCGCGGATTACGACCACTGGCGCCAAATGGGCAACACCGGTTGGGGCTGGGACGACGTGCTGCCCCATTTCCTGAAATCCGAGGATCATCATGCCGGCGGATCTGACCTGCACCGGTCCGGCGGAGAATGGAAAGTCTCGAAACAGCGACTGTCCTGGGACATCCTCAAGGCTTTTCAGGAGGGCGCGAAGGAATTCGGCTATATGCCGACAGTTGATTTCAATTCCGGCAGCAACGAGGGTTCCGGTTTTTTCGAGGTCAACCAGAACGGCGGATGGCGCTGGAATGCGACAAAGGCCTTCCTGCGTCCGGCGATGAACCGCCCGAATCTGCGGGTTATCACCCACGCCCTGACGGAGCGCGTGATCCTCGAGGGCCGGCGCGCAACAGGGGTCGAATACTCCCGCCGCAACCGCAGCTATCAGGTTCTGGCAGGTCGCGAAGTGCTGCTGGCGGCCGGTTCGATAAATTCGCCGAAACTTCTGGAACACTCCGGCATCGGCAGGCCCCAGATACTGAAGGATCTGGGAATCGACGTGCTGCGAGAAAGCCCCGG
>JAHEFH010000006.1:18788-45297 GCA_024640245.1 Paracoccaceae bacterium
GTCGCGAAGTGCTGCTGGCGGCCGGTTCGATAAATTCGCCGAAACTTCTGGAACACTCCGGCATCGGCAGGCCCCAGATACTGAAGGATCTGGGAATCGACGTGCTGCGAGAAAGCCCCGGCGTGGGCGAGAACCTGCAAGATCACCTGCAAATCCGTACGGTTTTCAAAGTCAGGAACACGCCAACCCTGAATGAAAGGGCCAACAGCCTTATCGGCAAAATCGGCATCGGGCTGGAATACGCCTTGCGCCGCACCGGCCCGATGTCCATGGCGCCCAGCCAGTTCGGCCTGTTTACCAAGAGCGACAAGGCTCTGGAGACACCGGATCTGGAATATCATGTCCAGCCGCTTTCGACCGACAAGCTGGGCGATCCGCTGCATCCGTTTCCGGCAATCACCGTGTCGGTTTGCAACCTGCGACCCGAAAGCGTGGGAACCTGTCACGTCACCGACCGTGACGTCAACAGGCAGCCCGATATCCGGCTGAACTATCTGAGCGCTGACAATGACCGCCGTGTCGCCGTCAAATCTGTGCAGCAGGCGCGAAAGATCATGACGGCCAAGGTGCTGGAACAATATGAACCCGAAGAAATCCTTCCCGGACCGACCTGCCGGACCGATGCCGAACTTCTCGAACAGGTCGGCAACATCGCCACCACGATTTTCCATCCGGTCGGCACCTGCAAGATGGGCACTGATCCGAACGCCGTCGTCGATCCCGAACTGAAGGTTATCGGTCTTGAGGGGCTACGGGTCATTGATGCCTCGATCATGCCCCGAATTGTCTCGGGCAATACGGCCTCCCCTGTCGTAATGATCGCCGAGAAAGCAGCAGACATGATCAAGAGAGCGTAATTCGCGGCCCCCGACCGGTTCCGGAATCAACCAATCTCGTCTCTCATGCAGGTAAATTCCGGCCCTCCTGGCGGCGCGAACACCGCTTCCTCGCCGTGGATCCAAAACAGTGCGTTGATGCCGGAATACCCGCCTGACGCAAGCGTGTTCCAGTAATCAGACGTGTATTTGGCACCCGACCCCGACGGGACCCTTGGCAGTATGATCCAGTTGCCCGCCCATTTGAGCGAGACCAGGGGTTCAACTGTATTGATAAAAACGGCACCAATCGTCGGCTCGAATCCTTCACAGCGATAGGGAAACGAGCCCGATGATTTTTCGTTATCCTCCCGACGCGCGTCCGCATACAGATCTCGGATTTCATGGATCCGAAACGCGTAGCTGTTCGCAACGCAAAGCGCCAGGTCCCGACCTGTTTTCCAGCACTCGTTCCGCCCCTTGATCCAGCCGCGCTGCGTCGCCTTGAGATACCGCCTGCTTTCGTCCGTAGCATGGGGGCCGTTAAGTGCAAGCATGTACAAACGCGCCATTTCAAGGTCGAGGTCGGCAAGTGCGTTGCTCGAACAAACCGCGACCTCTGCCTCGGCGCCCGCACGTGCACAGTCAAAGCTCGGCTCCGCAGCCCGGCATATGCCGGAGCCCAATGTGACGATTAAAATTAGTATAGTATAAATTTTCATGGTCGGCCCGATAATGGAATCTGTATATCGCATTTTTCGGGAAATTGAAAATGAGGCAGCCGGTTCACGCATGAGTCGGGCAATATCCATCCTTCGGGCGCGTCTCATTTTCGGAACAAGCGGTATAGCAATTTTCGCCTCTTAATCCTTCATTCTTGAAAAAAATGGCAGTAGGCCTGAGAATTCGATCAATTTGTCAGACAAGCGCGCCACAAGTTGGTATTTGCGGACAAGAATCAAGCCGGGGCGACCCGGCAGTGCCTGTGTTAACGAGGGAAAAGAGCCAATGGTGAAGAAGCCACGACCGAATAAGACACTAGATCGCGATCTGAAAAGCCGTGTGTCGTTGGAACAAGCGGCCACGGCCACACGCCGCCAGTTTCTCGCCCCCTCGATCGCATTTGGTTTCATCGTTTTAGCCGGGCTGATCGCCAGTTTGGTTCTCGGCTGGAATTCGGAAAGCTATATCATCATCGTCGCAACCGCGGTCGGCGCTTATATGGCGCTGAACATCGGTGCAAATGATGTGGCCAACAACGTCGGACCCGCGGTCGGCGCAAACGCCTTGTCCATGATCGGCGCCCTGATCATAGCCGCTATTTTCGAAAGCGCAGGCGCGCTTCTGGCCGGCGGAGACGTTGTAGGCACGATCTCTAAAGGCATCATTAACCCCGAAGCCGTCGTTGACCCTCAGGTGTTTATCTGGGCGATGTTCGCGGCGCTCATTTCCGCCGCCGTCTGGGTCAACCTTGCGACATGGATCGGCGCGCCCGTCTCTACAACCCATTCGGTCGTGGGCGGCGTCATGGGGGCAGGTATAGCGGCAGCAGGGATGGCCGCCGTCAACTGGTCAACAATGACGCAGATTGCGGCCAGTTGGGTCATTTCACCGGTTCTCGGCGGCCTGATTGCAGCGCTGTTCCTGTGGTTCATCAAGGCGCAGGTCTCGGACCAGAAAGACAAGATTGCCGCGGCGCGGCGTTGGGTTCCGGTTATGATAGCTATCATGGCCGGCGCATTTTCTGTTTACCTCGCAGTCAAAGGTCTGAAGAAGATTGTTGATATCAGCCTGCCGAACGCGCTCATCATCGGCGGAATTATCTTCGCGCTGACCTACGCCCTCTCTCGGCCACTTATCCGCCGACAGTCCGCCGGCCTGGAAAATTCGAAAAAGAGCGTCCGCGGCCTGTTCAAGATCCCGCTGGTCTGTGCGGCGGCCCTGCTTTCCTTTGCGCATGGCGCAAACGACGTCGCCAATGCAGTGGGTCCGCTGGCCGCGATCGTCCATACCGCAGAGGCTGGTGAAGTTGCCGCCAAAGTATCGATCCCTATCTGGGTAATGGTCGTCGGCGCATTCGGCATTTCCTTCGGACTGCTGTTGTTCGGGCCAAAGCTGATCAAGATGGTCGGCGAGCAAATTACAAAACTGAACCCGCTGCGCGCCTATTGCGTGGCCTTGTCCGCCGCAATTACCGTTATCATCGCGTCGTGGCTTGGTTTGCCCGTCAGTTCTACCCATATCGCAGTCGGGGCTGTATTCGGCGTCGGTTTCTTCCGCGAAGCGCATTGGCGCGTGACCAACAACAACAAGATCGTTGCAAACGTCGTTGCCACCGAAGCCGGCAAAGCGGGTACCAAGAAAAGAGCCCACCGCAAACTGGTCCGCAGGTCGCACTTTATGACAATTATCGCGGCATGGATCATTACCGTGCCGGCGGCGGCGATAGTTTCCGGCGTTCTGTTCAAGGTTTTCATTAGTATTGCCACCTGACCGACAGCCGATGCCCCCGCCAAGGGGGTGAAGGTTTCGCCAAACGAAAATACTCGAATCCGGTCTTGATGACCGCAACATTTGAAGGTGCGGGTCTCAGACGGGCCCCGTCTTCGTAGGACCTTGCCCTCGCTCACAAGTCTGTTCGCTCAAGGCAGGTGAGTCCGTCTGTTGCCCGACCCTGTTCTTTTTGTTAGGAGCGGGCATAAATGCCTTGCAATCAAAGGAATTAAAAAATGCAGCCGACGGTTGACCAACTACTCGCTTACAGTCCCATCTTGATCAACATGTCCAAGGCACTGGTTGTCCTTGTGGTCGGTTGGATGGCTGCCGGATTTATCAGCCGCATGCTGCGCCGCCGCGTGATGGCATCGCCGAAACTGGACCAGACGATCGGGAATTTCGTCGCCGGAACTGTCCGCTGGGTCATCCTGATCATCGTGCTCGTCGCCGTGCTGAACCTCTTCGGGATTGAGGCGACAAGCCTTGTTGCCGTGCTGGGTGCGGCCACTCTTGCGATCGGCCTAGCCCTTCAGGGCACGCTAAGCAACGTCGCCGCCGGCATCATGCTGATTGCGTTCCGGCCTTACAAGCTGGGCCAGTTCGTAGACATCGCCGGGACCTCGGGTACGGTTAAAGACGTTAATCTGTTCTTCACCGAACTTGCTACGCCGGACAACATCCAGATCATCGTTCCCAACGGTCAGGCGTGGGGCGCGATCATCACAAATTTCTCGGCGCATGACACGCGGCGGATCGAACTGGTCTTCGGGATTGATTATGGCGATGACGCCGACATGGCGATGGAGATCATTCGCAGCACCGTCGTCGCAGAACCGCGCGTCCACACAGAGCCCGAGCCGTGGGTGCGCGTCACCAACCTCAACAGTTCCTCGGTCGATATAACACTTCGCACCTGGACAACGGTTGCCGAGTTCTGGGATGTGAAATTCGCGCTGACCAAGGCGATCAAAGAGGCGTTTGACAAGGGCGGAATAACTATTCCCTATCCTCACACAGTCGAAATCCAGAAATAACGCTACACGATTCTCGCCGTTTCAACTCTTCCCACCGATTGCCGGCGGGTCAGGAACCGCGCCGGTCTTCGCTTCGGAAGAATTTCGCTTGTATCGAACGCATTTCTTGTCCTATGCGGGGCCACGGGTCGGTTTTTGTCCCGTTCCGGTTGATTGTCCCATGTTTCGCACGCAAATTTACTGTGATAAGGTCGCAAGGCCATGTGGGCCATGGACAGGTATCCGGTGCCTGTTCAACATGGTTTAATTCTGGACCGGTCCAAATAGGGATATAAGCGCTATGACAGCAAACAGTATTTGGATTGGCATTGGCCTGTTCGGGCAATTGCTTTTCACCTCTCGTTTCCTGGTGCAATGGATTGTCAGTGAACGCAAACGTGAAAGTGTCATTCCCTTGGCGTTCTGGTGGCTCAGCATTTCAGGCGGTCTGACGCTGCTCTGCTATGCCATCTGGCGTCAGGATCCGGTCTTTATTCTGGGTCAGGCGACCGGCCTGATCGTATACCTGCGGAACCTCGTTTTGATACGTCGCAAGTCGCGCGAGGTCTAGCAGATGAGCCTGCAAAATTCGGCGCGGCTGTCCGTTCTGGCCTTCTTTCTCGTGGCGGTGGCAGGTATTCTCTTGCGTCCGCTGACGCCAGTAGATGAAACCCGCTATTTGGCCGTCGCCTGGGAAATGCACCTGAACGGCAATTATTTCGTGCCCACCAAAAATTTTGAACTCTATACCGACAAGCCACCGCTGCTGTTCTGGACGATAAATCTGGTCTGGAGCGTGTTCGGCGTGTCTGAATTTGCGGCTCGCCTCGTCGGTCCGTCCTATGCGCTTGTCAGCCTACTACTGACAGGTCTGCTGGCGCGGCGGATCTGGCCCGAGGACGCCATGATCGGCGCCAAGGCCACCCTTGTTCTGTCGAGTCTGCTGATCTTTTCCGTGCTCGGCGGCTTGACCATGTTCGACGCCATGCTGGCGACCGCTACACTTGTCGGGATTTTGGCGCTTGTTGGCTGGGTCGACACCGGTGCCCGAAGATGGTGGGTGCTTTACGGCTTTGCGCTCGCGCTCGGTGTGCTGGCGAAGGGTCCCGTGATTCTGTTTCATCTTGTTCCCGCCCTTCTGACAATGTCGCTATGGGCAAAATCCAGAACCTTTGTCAGCTTTCGGCAGGTGATGTCAGGTGCCGGTATAGCCCTGCTCGTGGCCCTAGGTATCATCGGGATGTGGCTGATTCCGGCAATTTTGACCGGAGGGCAGGAATATCGTGACGCCATTCTGTGGACCCAAACGGCCGGACGCATCAGCGATTCCTTTGCCCATAACCGGCCGTGGTGGTTTTTCCTGATGCTGACGCCGGCCTTTCTGTTCCCATGGTTCTGGATACCGGAGTTTTGGCGTCGCGCGATATCGACCCCGCTGAATGACCGGGCCCTGAGGCTGTGCCTGATCTGGTTCGGCGCGGCTTTTCTGCTTTTCAGCGCCATCAGCGGCAAGCAACCGCATTACCTGCTTCCGGAATTGGCGGTCTTTGCCCTGATTGTAGCGCGACTGGTTGGCGACCGGCCCAACATCCGGCTTTGGTTGGCGACAGTGCCCGTATTTCTGGTGGCGGCGGTGGCGATTGCCTTTGCGCTAGGACTTCTGCCGATGGGAGAGTTGGAGACATTGCTGACACCGGCTCCAGTTTTGGCGGGCTGGGCACTGGCAGTCATTGTCCTCTGCCTTATCTGCATTCGGATCGGCGGGCTCGCCGGTGCTGCAGTATTATCGCTCGGCCTCGTCCTGACAATCAACCTCTTGATCGGATTGACAAGCTTCCGGCCCGTCTATGGCAGCTATCGGTTCGCTGAACTGATTGCCCCGTATGAACCGAAGGGAATCGCATTCTATGGCCAGTTCTATCATGCGGAGTTCAATTTTGCCGCCCGCCTGACAACCTCTGTCGCAACACCGGCGTCGGCAACCGAACTGAAAGAATGGATCCTGGCTCATCCCGAAGGAATTGTCATTGGCCGTCCGAGCCGGGCCGATGTACCTTGGCCACCCGAACAAACCGTTCTATTTCGAAATTCTGATTACGCAATATGGCGTGTTGCCGACGCAAACTACCCGGAGCTTAAACCATGACCAGCATGCCCCCCGAGATCAGCGTTGTCATTCCCGCACGAGATGAAGTGACCGCGATCATCGGCCTGATCGAGGAGGTTGCGGCCGCCCTGCACGACCGGAGTTTCGAGATAATCGTAGTTGACGACGGGTCAGAGGATGGAACGCCTGATGTTCTGGCGTCTTTTTCGTCGAAACACGACTGGCTCACCCCGCTCCGCAACGAAAAGTCGGCGGGACAGTCTTCGGCCATCCGGCGGGGCGTGCGGCACAGCAGGGGTGCCCTTATCGTAACACTGGACGGCGACGGTCAGAATCCACCGGACCAGATTCCGCTGCTTTTGGCCCCCTTCGACAAACCAGGGACCGAAAGCCTCGGTCTGGTGCAGGGTCAGAGGGCCGGTCGCAAAGATACTTTTGCAAAGCGCCAGGGCTCGCGCATTGCCAACGTGATCCGTTCCTCGTTGCTGCATGACGGTGTGCGCGATTCCGGTTGTGGGCTGAAAGCCTTCCGCCGAGAAGCCTATTTTGAGTTGCCGTTCTTTGACCATATCCACCGTTTCATGCCCGCCATGATGCTCCGCGAGGGCTGGGGCGTCGAAACCGTCTCTGTCACGCACAGGGGTCGGGAAGGCGGACGATCCAAATACAATAACCTCGGTCGGGCACTGGTCGGCATTCCGGATCTGCTGGGAGCTGCCTGGCTTATACGACGCGCGGGTCCTCCCCGGCACGCTAAACGCGCAGGCGGTAAAAAATAACGCTCGGAACATAGAGCATCAGGCAAGACCGCGGATCGAAAAAGCGCTGATCTTTAACGCCCCACCGAAGTATAGGCAACGAATCCGGCCGCAACGGCTTCTGCCTCGGAATAGATATTCCGCAGGTCCGCCATGCGCGCCTTGGCCATGACCCCCGCCAGACGGGACAGGTCAAGCGCGCGAAACTCGTTCCACTCGGTCAGCACCAGAATGCAGTCTGCACTTTCCGCCGCCACATACGGGTCGTACATCCACTCCACCCCCGGAAGCAGAGCCTCGCCTTCTTTCCGGCCTTGAGGATCAATGACGCGAACGGTCGCCCCTGCCCCGATCAGCGCCGGTACGATAGTCAGGCTTGGCGCCTCGCGCATATCATCGGTATTCGGTTTGAACGTGACGCCGAGAACGACGATCGTCTTGCCCCTTACTGAACCGTCACACAGATCGGTAACCTTGTCGATCATGCGACGCTTGACGCCGTCATTTACTGTTATCACCGCCTCGACGATGTGTTGGGGGGCACCGAAGTCCTGCCCGATCCGCGCCAAAGCAGAAGTGTCTTTTGGAAAACACGAGCCGCCATATCCGGGACCCGCGTGCAGGTACTTGTTGCCGATACGACCGTCCAGCCCCATGCCTCTGGCAACGGCTTTCACGTCCGCCCCGGTGCGTTCGCACAGCGCCGCGATTTCGTTTATGAAGCTGATCCGCGTTGCGAGGAATGCGTTTGACGCGTACTTGATCATCTCGGCGCTTTCCAGATCGGTGTAGACAATCGGAAAGTCGCGCAGGAACAGCGGCTTATAGATATCCGCCATGACTGCCTTGGCGCGGGCGCTTTCGACCCCGACAACCACACGGTCCGGCCGCATGAAATCGTCTACGGCCGCCCCTTCGCGCAGGAACTCGGGATTCGACGCAACATCAAAGGACGCATCCGGACTTGCGGCGCGCACTATCTCTTCAATACGACGGTTGGTCCCCACGGGCACGGTGGACTTGGTGACAATCACGGCATAGCCGGTCAGGGCGCGGGCAACCTCTTCGGCCGCCGCGAATACATAAGAGACATCGGCGTGGCCGTCACCACGACGGGTCGGCGTTCCCACCGCGATAAAGACAGCTTCGGCACCGTCCACGGCGGCGGCCAGATCGGTTGTGAACGACAATCGCCCGGCCGCGACATTGCGCGCCATTACGACATCCAGTCCCGGTTCGTAAATCGGTACGACACCTCGGTTGAGCGCCTCGATCTTGCCGACCGCCTTGTCGACGCAGGTGACTTCGTGTCCAAAGTCAGACAGACAGACGCCGGACACCAACCCGACATAACCCGTTCCAATAACCGTGATTTTCATACTGACGCTTACTTCCTAGATTGAATAATAATCGCGATACCATTTGACGAACCGCGCGACCCCTTCGCGAACATCCGTTTTCGGCGCATAACCGGTCAAAGACTGCAATATCCCCGCATCTGCCCATGTTGCGGGCACGTCGCCCGGTTGCATCGGCAGGAAATTTTTCCGGGCCTGACGGCCTGCCGCATCCTCGATCGCCGCGATAAAGTCCATCAGCGGCACAGAGGTCGAATTGCCGATATTCACCACCCGCCAAGGCGCCACGGGCGAGTCCACGGGCGTTCTGGCGGCTTGGTTTCCCTCACCGGCATTCGCCGGCACCGCATCCATCAAAAGCCGTATCCCCTCGACCAGATCGTCGACGTACGTAAAATCACGGCACATGTCGCCATGGTTGTAAACGTCGATAGACTCGTTGTTCAGGATCGCCTTGGTGAACTTGAACAGAGCCATATCCGGTCGACCCCATGGGCCGTAAACCGTGAAAAACCGGAAACAAGTTGTCGGAATTCCGAACAGATGGGCATAGGAATGCGACATCGCCTCGTTCGCTTTCTTGGTCGCCGCATAGAATGACATCTGCGTGTCGCATTTCTGCGACTCGTGATACGGCATCTCTTCGTTCGCACCGTAGACCGACGAGGTCGAAGCCAGCAGAAGGTGCTCGCAGCCGAAATGCCTCGCCGCCTCGATAATATTGAACGTTCCGACAATATTCGAGTCCAGATAGGACCGCGGCTGGTCGATGGAGTGGCGCACACCGGCCTGGGCGGCAAGGTGAATGATGAAATCCGGGCGGGTGCTTTCCATCACTCCGGTCAGCGCGGCCTCGTCCTCCAGACGTTTCTGATGGAACGCAAACCCTTCGCTTTGCAAAAGCATGGCCGTGCGACGATGCTTCAGATTAACGTCGTAGTAATCGGTGACCGCGTCATAACCCACCACACGGAAACCGTTCCGGAGCAGAAGTTTGCACAAATGATATCCGATGAAACCGGCCGATCCGGTCACCAGAACTGTTTTTGCGGTTTCGTTTATTCCTAGCAAACTCATATCCGTACAGGCGGGCATACAGCCGAATATGACGACTAACCCTCTTTCACCGAACTGGCTTTGAACTTAGTGCAAGGATTTCGGAACTGCCACCGTCAATTGCACCTCAATATCCAGTGATGGCCCGAAGTTGATGGCTATCGGCGTCTGTGTAGGCCGCCAGCGCAGATTTCCCTCTGGTGACCATACTTGTGATGCACACGGAATTTACCGGCCCGTTCGAAGCCAATTCCTGGACTCCCTCCGAGAACAGCCAGCGCAAAGACGCTTCGGCAAGTGCCGCAAACCTGACCGTCTGCCGGCGAAAACCGGCCTGCCTCACAGCGAAATCGGTGGATTCTTGCTTGTCAATCCTGGCCGGATTGACTCAACGGGGTGAATGCCTGAAAAACCTCGATCAATAAAGTTCGACAATCTCTACCCCCGGGGGACAGGTAAAAGATGAAGAAACTTTCTGCTCTTGCAGGGACTACGATTGCGGTTTTTTTCATGGCGATCCACAGCGTCTCCGCCGCCGGTACCGGCGCAGCAAACCAGAGCTGCAGCAAGGAACTCACCAGTAAAATACCGGCCCGAAAGGCAAATGCTCCATCAGGCAAAGCCGTAATGCAGCAGGTAATGCGACTTGGGGGAAGCGAGCGTGATGCGGTCTTCACCCGAGAGGCGCTGTCAGGAAACATGCCCTCTTTCCTTTATGATCTGACTCCGGTCTTCTTTTCAGGCAAACTGCCCGACGGACAGGACATCCGGATGACCATCTGCGTCACACCGGATTACCTTGCGGTCGGAAGCGATAGCGACTTCGTGCGCGTTCCGATGGGTCTGCCCGCCGCGGCAGAGATCGCGGATCGTCTGGAGTTTTTCTTGCCGACTACGAAAATGGTGGATGCCATTTATGCGCAGGCCGGCATACACCTTGCTCCGAGCCCGATGAAACCGACCAACAAGATGAGCTCGACGGATTACCTCATGCGGCACAATCAGACCGTCGAGGGCCAGCGCGCCGGGTTCGGCCGTATCCCCGCTGCCCTGACTGCCGGGCAAAAGAAGGATATCGTCCTGTCCAACCGGTTGCGAAAGGTCCCCGGACGAGTGGCGATCTATGGCTGGCACCGGACCAACGGGAAACCGATCCAACCGCTGAGCACCGTCCATGGCGCGAGTTATGCGGATTACAGCCACGGTGTACGGCTGGTCAGCGATACAGCCTATATCAATGGCGAGGCGCGATCGCTGACCTCTATCATGCAGGATCCGCAACTATCGCAGATCGTCAGCAGCGAAGGGCCCATTGCACGGGCCCGGGGCCTGCTCGCCTCGCTCTACAAATAGCGGCCGCGGAGTCCGGGCTCAGTTCAGAGTCTTGCAGCAGCGAAAGCCAAGGTGATAATTCTCGTGGCTTGACGGGCTCATAACCGTGGAGCCATGCCAGAACGGCGCCCGCCAACGGCACCAATCGGGATGGGCGCGGTAGGTGTCGAAGATAAACCAGCTGCCCTTCATCTCGGTCACACCGAGCTTGCTGCCACGGCTCGCCATCTGGTCGGTTGCCAGCGGCAGGTTCATGTGTTCCGCCGCGTTACCGTTCACGTCATAAACCCCGAGCGTGCTCTTGCAGCCGGGAAAACTGCCGGTCGGATAGGTGTTCGATCCGCAGCTGTTGTAACCGCCGCCGCCACAACTCGCGCTTTTCGAGCTTGCCGCCGCACAGATGCCGCGTTGGTAAGCCGGTCCGTAGCTCCAGCTTTTCGACGGTTCATACTTGGAGTTGTGCGCAGCTCGCATCCGGGAAACCGCGCCGCTTACCGACTGGCCGGCAGCTAGATCAAAACGATAGTCCGGCGGTTCCAGCGCGCCGGCGCAGCTTCCTTCCCATTCGTGGGCATCGCACAGGCGCTTGCCCATCGCGGCGCAGATCTGTGCCGCCTCCGCCGCCTTGGTCCAGACCACCGGATAGGTGCAGGGAATATCGGGAAATTCGAACTGGTCGATGCAGGCGGCAGCGTCTTCCGGCCTTTGCGTGCGCGGATCGTACAGCGGGGCCATGTATTTGGCGCCACAGATCCGTTGGAATCTGGAGTTGGAATAGCCATTCGACCCTCCGGGAATACGCGAACGGCACTGTTCAGGTGTCAGAGGGTGTTTCGTGATGGCCGGGTTACCCTGCCCAATGTAGCCCGAGCGCGCAAAAATATTGCGCAACCGGTCAAGCTGTCCGGAACTTAGCCCGTGAACCTTGGAAATTTGCTGGAACAACAATTCGTTGTTCCTTTGCAAGGTTTCAGCATTCGCCGCCAGCGCGGCTCCAAAAACAAGAAATAGAAGGCTAAATCCGATCGCACGCATTATTATTCCTCCTCTCGCCTGACCAGATAGAACAAATCCCGATTGTCCGGGATTCCGATAAACCGCGGCACAAGATTGCCGTCTGCGCTCCGTGTGTCGGCTTCGGTCATGCCGGTTATCAGATGTTCGACATGGACCTTGCCTTCGGTGCGGACGTAAAGCGCAAGGTAGGTATGCACCAACGCGTTCATATCCAACAGCATAGCATATTTGCAGCCATAGGCCTGAAACGTCCGCGCCATCGCCGAAGGAGTCGCTGTCGAAAAATAACCGTAGATAAGGAAGCGCTTGCCTCCGGCTTCCTGAATGCAGCCACCGGCCCGCAGGGTGCGAAGATCTGCATTGGCCGATCCGGACCAGTTTCCCGCACCCCATTGCGTTACCCGCGGCCCCGGGATTCCGAGACCCGTGTCGTGATCGGTTTCCAGAAGGGGAACCCCGTTCTGTCTGGCCGAAACGATTTGCGGAAGCAGCGCATTGTCATGTTCGTGCCATGTCTTCATTCCAACGGTGCCATCTTGCAGGACATAGAGTGTCGAAAGTTCCGGCTGGAGCTTGCTCATGATGGCACCTTGCTCGATGAACCCGTAGTGGGTTCCGAAGTTGACCGAGGCCAGATCGCCGTATTTGAACGCGCCGTGATGGCGTTTGAACCCGCCGGTAAAGGTGGCGACCGTTTGGTTGGTCAGGTCCGGATTGACCATGCCGAGGGTAACAAGCGGTTCCGGCGACGAGATCCCGTCGGGTCCGGGCATTCCGCGGGGACGGATGGAAAGTGGCGGTCGTGGCGACCAGCCCAAACCCGGATGATCCGTTCCGACCGAGAAGCCAAGCTCGAAATGATCCAGGTCGAAAGCGACCATATAATCGGTTGCCTGAGACTCCACCGAATCAAGCCTGTTGGCCTTGCCGGGGCCATTCAAGATTTCAGAACTGATCATCCTCGGCTGGATCGTGCTGACATAAACGTCCGCAAGACCGGCGACGGGATACCAAAGGCCCGCTGCCATCTGCCCCTTGGTGACACCCGCAAGTCCCAGACCGTGTTGTGCCCAGATAACCGGGCGGCTACCTGATTGCCCTTCAATCCGGGCCGGCGCCGGGCCGCTATCGATCCTGCCGGATCCGGTTTCGCCGACAACTTCGCTGGTTTCGAAATTTGAATCCTTGAAGAAATTGTCGCGAACAAAACGGACGACCTCTTCGCCATTCCAGACGTAATCGCGCAGAAAATCCGTCGTTCGCTCCAGCGTCGTTCTGGACCCGGGGACCTGATTGCGCAGGTAAAGGCGACCCTGACAAATCGGGGCAAAGGGAACACCGCTTTCTCGCGCAACATCCAGTTCCGAAGGGTCACCCTGCCAAGGCTCGCATTTTTGTCCGTTCACCATAAGGCTGGGCACACCCCCGACCGCCAGTTCCACCGTCTGACCGGCCCGATCCGGATTTTCAAGATGATAGCTTTGCCGTTTTCCGGAGCCGTCGGACCCGACCTGCAAAAGAAACCAGCCATTGATCGTGGGATTCAGGTTTATAAGGGTCAACTCTACACCCGTTGCCGGAAGAACTGCTGATGTCTCCCTCCTGAAGGGTTGCAGCTCGACGATGGTCTTTGGGCGCACGGCATCATATTGCGCGCGTTGCCCGATCATTTCCTCGGCGGATTGTGCAGATGCTGCCGTAGTTCCCGCACCCGTCAAGATGAACAGGAGCAGTATCGGAGCGATTGCCCGCCGGTAGCGGTTACACAAGCCCGCCGCGGTCTTTCGGGTGTCAGAAGAAATAGCGTGCAAGCGTCAGTGCTCCTCTTTTCCAGGGTCTCCGGTGTGTTACGCCAGTGCCCCGAGTAATCCTGCCACGATTTGCGACGTACCAGTCATAATTGCGTATCAGCGCCTCTTCGTTCGAATAGACCGGCGAAAAATCGAGCCGGTTGGCGATCTTGTCGATATTTACTGAACTGTCTTTAGACGCGGTTTCGTATATCCACTCATAGAGTGGTGAAAGACCGAGCATTTCAAGGCCGCGCAGCGTCCAGATCGCGGGTTTCACCGGCAAACCGATAACTTTTCTGCCCCGGCCCGCCCTATCAAGCACCGCCTGAAAGCTTTGCCGCAGAGATCCGAACCGCGCAGCCCCTACGTTGAAAACGTCGTTGACAGCATTGCGGTCGGCGGTGGCGCACAGATAGACGGCCCTGCACAAGTCCTCGACATCCAGCAACTGGTAGCGGTTGTTTCCCGACCCGAGAACGGGGAAATTGTGGCCACCGTAGGCAAAGTCATAGAGCAGTTCAAAAACGCCGAGCCGTTCCGGTCCGACAAAGGATTTCGGCCGCAAAACGGGAACGCTCATTCCTCGGCTGCGGTACTCTGCACAGACCCCCTCGGCGCGGATTTTGGCTTCACCGTAGGGACCGACGCCGATCAAAGTATCATTCTCGCTCGGTTGGTGACCGTGAAATATACCGTAAACGGCAGTGGAAGAGATGTGAATGAAACGGTCCACACCTGCGGCGGCCGCAGACGCCAGCATCATCCGTGTTCCCTCGACGTCGGTGGAGAATATTTCTTCCGGAGCGCAAAGCGGCAACGCGGCGGCGCAGTGGACCACCACGTCGACCCCCTCAAAGGCCTGATCGTGAAGCGCGCGATTCCGTATGTCGCCATGGATGATAGAAATCCTGTCCGCTTCCGGATAATCGAACGGAGCGATATCGTAACTCCGGACCTCGTCGCCACGCGCAAGCAGATAGCGGACAAGATTGATGCCCATGAATCCGGCGCCGCCGGTAACGAGAAACCTCATGCGGGCCACCCCGGATGCCGACGATAATACGGGGACCGTAATCCCCGCCGCTGATCATGCAATTGTCGTTCCATATTTTTAATCTTAAGGATTCGTCCGCGAAAAACCGTGATCCATGTCAAATTGCGACCCGCAATAAATCCGGACGGCTCCAAGAAGTTTTTGCCGCAACCTGCTGCTGGTCGGAAACAGCAGCGTGAGGCCTCAGTGGTGCGGGTCGTCGATCAGCAGGCTCGGTTTTGCCAGAGAGGCGAGGTCCTGAGGATCGGAAATTTCCACGTGACTGCCATTTATCGTAACCCCGTAGGATCGGAGCGCCTTAATGGCCCGGGAAAGGTTTTCAGGCGTCATCCCTAGATAGGAAGCGAGTCGCCGTTTTTCAATCCTCAGTTCGAATTCCGCGCCGCCGCCATTATATTTCTGTTGTCGGATCAGGTAGTTCGCGAGCCGTTCAATGGACGTTCTCAGCTTGATGTTCTTGCTGTTCTTGACGACCGCACGATAGCACTGGGCAAGTTCCCCCACGACGGCGCGCGCAAAGTTGTTGTCGACATCGAAGGCTGCGCGCACATCAAGGGATGGCAGCAGCACCAGCCGGGACTTTTCGATCGTTCGCGCAGACATAAGATAGGGTGCATCCTTGATTGTCGCGGCAAGAATAAAAGTGGAGACAGGGCGGACCGTGGCCATCATCGTTTCGCGATTGTTCCATGACGCAAACAATTCGACGCTTCCTTCCGTGACTATATGCAGGAAATCGCTCGGGTCGCCTTCGGTGATCAACTCGACCTGTGGCGGAAACGTCTGGACATACCCGCCACGCATCAGCGTTTCGAAGTTTTCCTGCTCCATTCCGGCGAACAAGGGGAGCCCCCTTACTTCAGTGATATCGATCGTTCTCATATAGTTTAGCCTCGCATCGCGGAGATCAGTATCATGTGTTCGCTTGATAAATGTCAATAATTTGATTGAAATATGCCTCGGATGACTTTGTTGTTTTTACGCACCGCACATGACTAATTTCGCTAAGTAATTTATTTCATTATATTTTTTTTGAATATTGATCTAAATCAAGTTCTGTCCCCTCAACTTCATTCAGTGCTTGTCCCGAGCCAGAATCGGCTTCGCACGACCATTGATGCGGAAGGGATAGAAAATGCACGCACTTGAAGGCGTAACACGCACAGACCAGTATCGGGCCTTGGGATTAAGCACCCTTGCCTTCACCGTTTGTTTTGCGGTGTGGACGATATTCTCGATCATAGGCGTCAGAATCAAGCAGGAGCTTGGGCTTACTGAGACCCAGTTCGGGTTGCTCGTCGCAACCCCAATTCTGACCGGTTCGCTAAGCCGGATTTTTCTGGGTGTCTGGACGGACCAATACGGCGGGCGCATCATGCTGCCGCTGCAAATGTTGATCACAGCGGTTTCGGTATGGTTGCTGGCCTCGGTGCAAACCTATGTAGTCTTCCTGATGGCCGCGCTCGGCTTGGGCCTTGCTGGCGGTTCTTTCATCATCGGCATCGCCTATGTCTCACGCTGGTTTGAATCGGAACGTCAGGGAACCGCGCTGGGTATATTCGGCGCAGGGAACGTCGGCGCCGCCGTAACCAACTTCGGCGCTCCATTTCTGATGCTTGCAGTAGGCTGGCAGGATACGGCGCGGGTGTACGCAGTGGCCCTGATAGCCATGGCCGTCATATTCTACATCTTCGCCAAGGAAGACCCCGTACGCACCAAACAAAAGAAAACGGGCGCAAAACCGGTCTCGGCCATCAAACAACTCGAGCCGCTGAAGGACATTCAGGTCTGGCGTTTCGCGACCTACTATTTCTTTGTGTTTGGCGCGTTCGTCGCATTTGCCTCGTTCCTGCCGCGATACTACGTCGGCGCTTACGGCGTTGCCCTGACCTCGGCGGGTGTTTTTGCCGGGATGTATTCGTTGCCCGGATCGGTTTTCCGGGCCCTTGGCGGCTGGATGTCGGATGTCTGGGGTGCACGTTTTGTCATGTACCTGACGTTCATCGTATCTCTCGTCGTACTGTTCATTATGAGCTACCCCGAGACCAGCTATGTCGTTAAGGGCATTCCCAACGCCGACGGATCGCCACGATATATCGAGTTCAGCTTTGGCATCCCGCTTTATCTGTTCGTCTTCCTGACTGTTGTGCTGGGCTTTGTGATGAGCCTCGGCAAGGCGGCGGTTTACAAACACATTCCGGTATATTTTCCCGACAATGTCGGTGCCGTGGGCGGACTTGTCGGGATGATCGGCGGGTTGGGCGGTTTCATTCTGCCAATCACCTTCGGCATCCTGCTGGATGTATTCCACGTGTGGTCGGTCGTGTTCATGCTGATGTTCCTCATCGTCGCCGTAAGCACAATCTGGATGCACCTGGCCATACGCAAAATGGACCGCGCACGCTTCCCGGAACTGCGGGAGAGCACACACCTCTCTGACGTTCCGGAAATGCCGCAGCCGAAAACTGCCGATTGATCAAAATACGCTGCGGGCCGCGCTTGAAGCGGCCCGCAAAACAAAACCCGCTCCAAAGGGAGAACCCCATGGCGACTACCGCAAATACAACCGGCCAAACAGGTCACACACTGACCGACTGGCGTCCCGAGGACCCACAGTTCTGGAAAGAACGGGGCCACAGCATCGCAACCCGCAACCTCTGGATTTCGATCCCCAACCTGCTTCTGGCCTTTTCGGTCTGGATGGTCTGGTCCGTTGTCGTTGCCAAGCTACCGGCGATCGGATTTGAATATAACACCGGTCAGTTGTTCTGGCTTGCTGCGCTTCCCGGCCTGTCCGGTGCGACCCTGCGGATTTTCTACAGCTTCATGATCCCGATCTTCGGTGGTCGAAAGTGGACTGCGCTGTCCACAGCCTCGCTACTGTTGCCTGCTTTGGGCATCGGTTTCGCGGTCCAAAACCCTGAAACACCTTACGTCATGTTCCTGGCTCTGGCGCTGATGTGCGGCTTCGGCGGCGGCAACTTCGCCTCTTCCATGGCGAACATTGCCTATTTCTATCCGAAAAAGACCAAGGGTAACGCTTTGGCTCTGAACGCCGGCCTCGGCAACCTTGGCGTTTCGGTCATGCAGTTCGTCGTCCCGATGGTTATTACCGCAGGCGTTTTCGGCGCCATCGGCGGAGCTCCCGTAACACTCGCCGACGGCAGCGAACTCTGGATCCAGAACGCCGGGTTCATCTGGGTGCCTTTCATTGCCCTTTCCGCCATCGCGGCCTGGTTCGGCATGAACGACATCGCGTCAGCCAAAGCGAGCTTTGCAGAGCAGTCGATCATCTTTTCGCGCAAACACAACTGGATCATGTGCATCCTTTACACCGGAACCTTCGGCAGCTTCATCGGATACGCAGCCGGTTTTCCATTGCTGATGAAAACACAGTTTCCGGACGTCAATGTTCTGTCATATGCCTTCCTCGGTCCGCTTGTCGGCGCGCTGAGCAGGGCGGCGACAGGCTGGGTTTCAGACAAGTTCGGCGGTGGCCGGGTGACTTTCTGGACCTTTTTGGGCATGATTATCGCGGTCTGGGGCGTTCTGCAATTTCTGCCGCATGACGGCATGGGCGGCAATTTCTGGGGCTTCTTCGCATGCTTCATGGCGCTGTTCTTCCTGACCGGCGTCGGCAATGCCTCGACCTTCCAGATGATCCCTTCGATCATGCGGCAGGAAGTGCCTCGCCTGATGCCGCAGCTTGATGCCGCTGCCAACCTGAAACAAGCCGAGCGTGAAAGCGCCGCGATCATCGCCTTCACCAGCGCGATCGCCGCCTACGGCGCCTTCTTCATCCCCAAAGCCTACGGTACGTCGATCAGCATGACCGGCGCTCCCGACAGCGCGCTCTGGGCTTTCCTCTGGTTCTACGTGATCTGCGTCGTGATCACATGGATTTTCTACAGCCGCAAGAACGCTCCGGTTCCCTGCTGAACCGATGACAGTTCCATGCGCCGCCGCGGAGCGGCGCATGACCCGCTAACAAGGAGAATGAAAATGAGCCATCTGCTCGATAGACTGAACTTCTTCCAATCGAAAGAACTGGAACAATTCTCGAACGGTCACGGACAAGTCACGCGCGAAAACCGGGACTGGGAAGATACCTATAGAAACCGCTGGCGGCACGACAAGATCGTCCGGTCGACACACGGTGTGAACTGCACCGGATCCTGCTCCTGGAAGATCTATGTGAAATCCGGCATCGTCACATGGGAGACGCAACAGACGGACTATCCCCGCACACGTCCCGACCTGCCGAACCACGAACCGCGCGGCTGTGCCCGCGGCGCCAGCTATAGCTGGTACCTGTATTCTGCGAACCGGGTCAAAAACCCTCTGATCCGCGGCAAGTTGCTGAAAGCATGGCGCCGGATGCGCGAAACCATGAGCCCCGTCGAGGCATGGACAAAACTTCAGGACGATCCGATCTTGCGCGCCAGCTATGTCAAAACCCGCGGCAAGGGCGGTTTCGTGCGCGCCAACTGGGACGAAGCGACCGAGATCATCGCCACCGCGAACGCCTATACCGCCAAGAAATACGGACCGGACCGCGTATTCGGCTTCTCCCCCATCCCTGCCATGTCGATGGTCAGCTATGCCGCCGGTTCGCGTTATCTGAGCCTGCTGGGCGGCGTGTGCATGTCGTTCTACGACTGGTATTGCGATCTGCCTCCGGCCTCGCCGATGACATGGGGCGAACAGACCGACGTTCCGGAATCGGCTGACTGGTATAATGCGGGCTTCCTGTTGCTCTGGGGTTCGAACGTTCCTCAGACGCGGACACCGGACGCGCATTTCTATACCGAGGCACGCTACCGCGGCACCAAATCCGCCGTTATCTGTCCCGATTATTCCGAAGCCGCGAAATTCGGCGACATCTGGCTGGCGCCCAAACAGGGTACGGACAGCGCGCTGGCAATGGCCATGGGCCATGTCATCCTGCGGGAATTCCACCTCGACCGCCAAGCCGAATATTTCGAGGAATACGGCCGCAAGTACAGCGACTTCCCGATGCTCGTGAAACTGGAACAAAAGGGTGACCGGCTGGTTGCCGGCCGCTTCCTGCGAGCCGACGATCTGGACGGCAAGCTCGGCGAGGAAAACAATCCCGACTGGAAAACCGTCGCCCTCGACGCGAAAGGCGGCAAGCTGGTCGCACCGAACGGTTCCGTAGGCTACCGCTGGGGTCAGCAGGGTGCATGGAACCTCGAAGAACGGGCGCAAGGCGCGGATACCGAGCTTCTGACCTCGCTGATCCTTGAAGAGCACCACGACGACGTGGTCGGGGTAGATTTCCCCTACTTCGGCGGCGAGGCGACCGAGAATTTCGTACGCTGCGAACATCCCGGGGTCCTGACCCACAATATCCCGGTGAAAAAGATCAAGACTGCGGACGGCGAGATCATGGTCACCACCGTTTTCGACCTGTTCTGCGCCAACTACGGCCTCGACCGCGGACTGGGCGGCGACTGGGTCGCCAAGGACTATAACGTCGATGTGCCTTTCACCCCGAAATGGGCGGAAAAGATCACCGGCGTATCCGCTGACAAGATCATAACCGTCGCGCGCGAATTCGCGCTGAATGCCGAAAAGACCAAGGGCAAGTCCATGATCATCCTGGGGGCCGGTCTTAACCACTGGTACCACATGGACATGAACTATCGCGGCATCATCAACATGCTGGTGATGTGCGGCTGTGTCGGCCAGTCCGGCGGCGGCTGGAGCCACTATGTCGGGCAGGAAAAACTGCGCCCGCAGACCGGCTGGCAGCCTCTGGCCTTCGCGCTCGACTGGGCGCGTCCGCCACGGCACATGAACTCCACCTCGGCCTGGTATGCCCATACCGACCAGTGGCGCTACGAAACGCTGACGGCTGACGAGATTCTGTCACCCACAGCGCCCGAGGGCGACTGGAACATCAGCCTGATCGACTACAACATCCGCGCAGAGCGCATGGGCTGGTTGCCCTCCGCACCGCAACTGAAGACCAACCCGCTGGAGGTGGCGAAGGCCGCCAAGAAGGCCGGCGCCGAGGTCAAGGACTATGTCGCGGACAAACTGAAATCCGGCGAATTGCAGATGTCCTGCGAAGATCCGGATGCTCCGGAAAACTGGCCGCGCAACCTGTTCGTCTGGCGGTCGAACCTGCTGGGGTCCTCCGGCAAGGGGCACGAGTACTTCCTCAAGCACCTTCTGGGCACCGACCACGGCGTCCTGGGCCACGATCTGGGCGAGGAAGGTCGCCAGAAACCGAAAGAGGCCAGTTGGCACAAGCAAGCGCCGGAAGGCAAACTCGACCTGCTGGTCTGTATCGACTTCCGGATGAGCACGACAGCGGTCTATTCCGATATCGTGCTGCCCACCGCAAGCTGGTACGAAAAGAACGACCTCAACACGTCCGACATGCACCCGTTCATCCACCCGCTTCAGGCGGCGGTTGACCCGGCTTACGAAAGCAAGTCGGACTGGGAGATTTTCAAGGCGATCGCCAAGAAATTCAGCGAAGTCGCGCCAGAAATTCTGGGTGTCGAGACCGACATCGTACAACTACCGATCCTGCACGACACCCCGGCAGAGATTGCGCAGGATCAGGTGCGGGACTGGAAGAAGGGTGAATGCGACCTTATTCCAGGCAAAACCGCGCCGAACTATGTCGCCGTCGAACGGGATTATCCGAGCCTGTTCAAAAAGTTCACGTCAGTCGGGCCACTGCTCGACAAGCTCGGCAACGGCGGTAAGGGCATCAACTGGAAAACAGACGTCGAGGTGCAGCACCTTCGCGATCTGAACGGTGTGGTGCTCGAAGATGGCGTTTCCAAAGGCATGGCCAAGCTCGACACGGCAATTGATGCCTGCGAGATGATCCTGATGCTGGCGCCGGAAACCAACGGCGAGGTCGCGGTCAAGGCCTGGGATGAACTGTCCAAGGCGACAGGTCGCGAACATGCCCATCTGGCGAAGCCTAAGGAAGACGAAAAAATCCGCTTCCGCGATATAGCAGCCCAGCCGCGCAAGATCATCTCGTCGCCGACTTGGTCGGGGATCGAGAGCGAGCATGTCTGCTACAACGCCGGTTACACCAACGTCCACGAGTTGATCCCTTGGCGCACCCTGACCGGACGCCAGCAGCTCTATCAGGATCACCTGTGGATGCGGGCTTTCGGCGAAGGCCTCTGCACCTACCGGCCTCCGGTAGACCTCAAGACCATCACCGAGGATGTCAACCACGACGCACGGGACGGCAGCCCCCATGTGGTGCTGAACTTCATCACTCCGCACCAGAAATGGGGCATCCATTCCACCTATTCCGACAACCTGCTGATGCTGACGCTAAACAGGGGCGGACCGGTGGTCTGGCTGTCGGAACACGACGCGGCTACGGCCGGCATCGTCGATAACGACTGGGTCGAGGTCTACAACGTCAACGGAGCCCTGACGGCCCGCGCGGTTGTCTCGCAGCGCATGAAAGACGGTACGCTGTTCATGTACCATGCGCAGGAGAAGATCGTGAACACTCCGGGCTCCGAGAGAACCGGGAACCGCGGCGGAATCCACAACTCCGTCACGCGCACTACGCTGAAGCCAACCCACATGATCGGGGGTTACGCCCAGCAGAGCTACGGTTTCAACTACTACGGGACGGTCGGCTCCAACCGGGACGAATTCGTCATTGTCAGGAAAATGCGCAAGGTCGACTGGCTCGACCGTGAAGCGACCAGCAAGGAGGCCGCAGAATGAAAGTACGTGCCCAAATAGGAATGGTGCTGAACCTCGACAAATGTATCGGGTGCCACACCTGCTCCGTGACCTGCAAGAACGTCTGGACCAGCCGTGACGGCGTCGAATACGCTTGGTTCAACAACGTCGAAACCAAGCCCGGCACCGGCTATCCAACCGACTGGGAAAACCAGAAGCGCTGGAAAGGCGGCTGGGAGCGCACGAAATCCGGAAAGCTCCAACCGAAACAGGGGTCCAAATGGCGGATTCTGGCGAATATCTTCGCCAACCCCGACCTGCCTGAAATCGACGACTACTACGAACCGTTCGATTTCGACTACGACCACCTGAAATCGGCCCCTGAAATGGAGGCGTTCCCGACGGCACGCCCCCGTTCGAAAATCACGGGCGAACGGATGGAGAAAATCGTCAAGGGCCCGAACTGGGAGGAAATCCTCGGCGGTGAATTCGCAAAGCGGTCGCAGGACTACAACTTCGAAGGCATCCAGAAAGAGATCTACGGGGAATACGAGAATACATTCATGATGTATCTGCCCCGTCTCTGCGAGCACTGCCTAAATCCGGCCTGCGCCGCAAGTTGCCCCTCGGGCGCGATCTACAAGCGCGAGGAAGACGGTATCGTCCTGATCGATCAGGAAAAATGCCGCGGCTGGCGGATGTGTGTATCCGGCTGCCCCTACAAGAAGGTCTATTACAACTGGTCGACCGGCAAATCCGAGAAATGCACGCTCTGCTATCCACGGATCGAAAGCGGCAACCCGACCGTCTGTTCCGAGACCTGCGTCGGACGCATCCGCTATCTGGGCGTGATGCTCTATGACGCAGACAAGATCGAGCAGGCCGCGAATGTCGAAAAGACTACCGACCTCTATGACGCGCAACTGGATGTTTTCCTCGACCCCCACGATCCGGAGGTAATCGCGGCGGCCCGTGCCGACGGCGTTCCCGAGGATTGGATCAAAGGCGCGCAGGAAAGCCCGATCTGGAAAATGGCGATGGAATGGAAGGTTGCCTTCCCGCTGCATCCCGAATACCGGACGCTGCCGATGGTATGGTATATCCCGCCGCTCAGCCCGATCCAGAACGCGGCCCAGGCCGGCAAGATCGGCGTGGACGGCGACATGCCGGACGTGAAATCCCTGCGCATTCCGGTCAAGTACCTTGCCAACATGCTGACGGCAGGTGACGAAGCACCTATTGTCACGGCTCTGGAACGGATGCTGGCGATGCGCGGCTATATGCGGTCGAAAACCGTGGACGGCGTGATCAACGAAGCCATCGCCGAACGTGTCGGCCTGAGCGGACGGATCATCGAGGACATGTACAAGATCATGGCACTCGCCGATTACGAGGATCGTTTCGTCATTCCGACGACACATCGCGAGCAGGTCGAAGAAGCCTATGATCTGCGCGGCGGTTGCGGGTTTACCGATACGAACGGTTGTTCTACCGGCATCAGCAAGGGCTCTCTCTTCGGCGGCAGCAAGAAGCCGTTGAAAATGCCAGGGGAGGTAATGTGATGGACCGGACACTCAAAGCGATTTCGCTGCTCCTGAGCTACCCGACCAAGGAACTGCAGGACGCCATGCCGGAAATCGGGGCCGTTCTGGCCTCCGACTCCCGGCTAACGGCTGCGGCGCGGCGCGATCTGCGTCCCTTGGTCGATGCCCTTCGGACGCAGGACATATACGAACTCGAAGAGCAATATGTCCTGTTGTTCGATCGGTCCCGCACCCTCTCGCTCAACCTTTTCGAACACGTCCACGGCGAAAGCCGAGATCGGGGCGGCGCAATGGTCAGCCTGATCGAGAACTACCGTGAAGCCGGTTTCGAACCGGCCACCTCGGAATTACCCGATCACCTGCCGGTTCTGCTGGAGTTCCTGGCGACCCGCCCCTTCAACGAGGTGAGGGAAACCCTGACAGACGCAGCGCATATCTTCGAGGCTCTACTGACCCGACTCATCCGGCGCGAAAGCCCCTATGCGCCAATATTCGGTGCGTTGATCCAGATCGCGGGCGCCAAGGCGAACAAGAAGGCGGTCGCCGAATTGCTGGAACTGCCAGAAGACGATCCGACCGATCTGGCGGCGCTCGATGAAGTCTGGGAAGAAACCCAGGTGACTTTCGGCCCCGATCCCAACGCCGGATGTCCGCAAGTGCGCGATATGCTGTCGCGCATCGATATCCCCAAAAATCCCGCGCCGTCATCGGCTGCGGCAGTGAATAACGGAGGCTAAGATGCATAATTTTCTATTCGGAATTTACCCATATATAGCGTTGTCGGTCCTGATAATCGGATCCATCGCCCGCTATGAACGGGACCCGTTTACCTGGAAATCATCCTCGTCGCAGCTTCTCCGGCGCAAGCAGCTGGTCATCGGTTCGATCCTGTTCCACGTTGGCGTTCTGATCATCTTTTTCGGTCATCTTGGCGGGCTTCTGACCCCTATCGCGATCTTTGATTTCATCGGGATCAGCCACGGCGCCAAGCAGACGATGGCAGTGGTCGTCGGCGGTATTGCGGGCATCATGGCTCTGGTCGGGGGCGGCATGCTGTTTCACCGTCGCTGGACCGATCCGCGGATTCGGAAAACCTCCAGCTTTGCCGATATCGGCATCCTTGCCTTGCTTCTGGCGCAACTTGTGCTCGGGCTTGGGACCATCTTTGTGTCGCTCCAGCACTTGGACGGCCATGAAATGACCAAGTTCATGTCATGGGCTCAAGGGATATTCACCTTTCAGGCCGACGCGGCGGATTACATTGCAGATGTGTCGCCGATATTCAAATTGCACCTGTTTCTAGGGCTGACGATCTTTCTGCTGTTCCCGTTCACCCGTCTGGTTCACATGCTGTCTGTTCCGTTGCGCTATCTGACGCGCCCTGGTTACCAGATCGTGCGTTCCCGCCGGCAGGGTAACGGGGCGAAAAATCCGGCTTCCGGTGCAACCAAGACGCCTGCGGAGTAGAAACGATGCAAAAGACTCTGTTCCCTGACCTGATCGTGAACGGCGAAAAGGTTCCCAACTCCGCAATTGCCCAAGAGGCCCAGAACCACTCGGCCCCTAGCGGAAAACCCGGTGTAGCCTGGCGCAAGGCGACGGACGCCATAGCGATCCGCACCTTGTTGCTGCAAGAGGCTCGCCGGCGCGGGTTGGAAGCCGATCCGGCAGAGGTCGCGCCGGGCAAATTTGAAACTGAAGAGGAGGCCCTTGTCCGGGGCCTTCTCGATCAGGCCATCGACGTTGCACGACCCGGCGAGGACGAGGTAATGGCGGAATGGCTCAAGGATCCTTCGCGATTTCGGACAATGCCATTGTGGGAAGTGTCCCATATTCTGTGTGCCTGCGACCCGACGGACGCAGCTGCCAAGGCCGAAGCCATGGCCCGTGCGACGGAATTGACGAAATTGGCTTTGGAAAATCACCTGCGCTTTTCAGGGCTGGCCGCCCGCGAGAGCGATTGCGGCTCCAAATCCAACGGCGGCGCACTGGGCCAGCTTGGCCCGGGCGATACGGTTCCTGAATTCGAGGCAGCCTTAAAGGGCCTTGCACAGGGTGAGATCACCGCGGAACCGGTACTGTCGCGCTATGGTTATCATGTCATCCGCCTTGATGCCGTCGCCGAAGGGCAGGTATTGCCGTTTGATGCCGTCCGGCAAAAGATTTCGGACGCCATGGAGAAAGCTGCCTGGGCCGAAGCGGCCAGAGACTTTGTCGACCAACTGATCGCTTCCAGCGAGATTTCCGGCGCCAGACTATCCGCTGCAGAACATTAGGAAGGGCAGCATGAAAAGGCAAATTGCAGTTCCTTCGCGGAGCGATTGCCTCTCGCCCACAGATCCCCGTCTCTTGGGCAACCCTCTGGACTTCGTCGCCGAGGATCACCTGAGGGAACGCCAGATTTGTGCCCTGATCGACGGGATCGCGATCGCCAAGAACGTGGACGCCGCCGACGTGAACAACGT
>JAHEFH010000194.1 GCA_024640245.1 Paracoccaceae bacterium
TGCAGCCGGATACGACGCCCGTTTCGAGAAGGTCTGGGAGCGGTTTCTTGGAGAGTTCGACACGGCAGGGGCCGCTCGGATACGGGTGGACCAGGATCAAGGTCTCATCGAGGCGTTCGACCCCGAACCGGTCATATTTGCGCTCAACCGGATGAACGCCAGAACCATGATCGCGGCCTTTGGAACGCGTCCAAGGCGACAACCGGAGCCCGTCAGAACTTCACTGGCCCGCATCTGGATATCCACACTTTACGATAACCGCTGGGCAGAAATGGGCTCTTCGGAGCTGAACCGGAAATGAACGAAGGGAAGCGATATGAAACACCTTGGAGCACGGTTCAGTGGGGCTCTGCTGACGAGCATAATGGCCGTCGCACAGCCTGGGATGGCGCAGGAGACACCCGGCTACAACACCGAGATTCCGCAAGGGATCATGACGCCGGATGAGGTCGATTCATCCATCGGCACGCTAAAGTTTTTCGATGGTGCGCCGTACCCGGAGACTGCCGAAGCGGCCTACGACTATCTCGACAGGATGCACGGTGTCGACGCGTTTCTGAAGGGTATGCCCGGCGCGTCCGCGCAGGGGCTGATCAAGGGGGCGCATAGCCTTGGCGCAGTCGAGGCGCATCAAGTTGTCATCTTTGACAACCTGATGGACTCCAATTCGCTCTTTTTGACCGGGAACACATCTACTGTCTACGTACTTCCGGACCTCGACTTGAAACGGGATGGCCCAACGGTCGTGGAAGCGCCTGCGGGTATGCTGGGCGCCTTCAACGATGCGTGGTTCCGCTATGTGCAGGATGTCGGTCCGGCGGGCCCGGACAAGGGCGAGGGTGGCAAGTATCTCGTCCTGCCGCCCGGCTACGAGGGGGACGTGCCTGACGGGTATTTCGTCGTAGAGCCAAAGACCTACACCTTATGGCTGTTCATGCGGGCATCCATCGCTGACGGGCTCGAAGCGGCCGTGCAGGGCGTAAAGGACAACTTGCGCGTCTATCCGCTGTCTCAGAAGGACAACCCGCCTGAGATGGAATTTATCAGTGGCTCGGGCAAGGTGTTCAATACGATCCACAGCAACGATTACAGCTTTTACGAGCACCTGAATGAGGTAGTCCAGTACGAGCCTCTCGGCATGCTCGATCAGGAGACACGAGGCCTCTTTGCATCGATCGGCATCGAAAAGGGCAAGCCGTTCGAACCCGATGCGCGCATGGAGGAAATCCTCACCGATGCCGTGGCACTGGGGAACACGATCGCGCGGTCGATACTCTGGTATCCGCGCGTGGACGGAGAAATGAGCGGTATCGAGGTTTATCCCGGGGACGATAGCGCCTGGATGATGGGTTGGGTCGACAAGAATGTCTTCTTCAACGGCGCGGACGGCATGACGATGAACTCGGCTGCCCGCGTCACATTCCATTATCCCTATACGGCGGTTACCCCGGCGATGGCTGTTACCATTCCCGGCGCCGGATCGGACTATGGCATGGCCTATGTCGATGCCAGCAAGCAGCCGCTCGACGGCTCCAAAACCTACCGTGTGCATCTGCCGCCGGAGCCCCCGGTCAACAACTTCTGGGCGCTGACCGTCTATGACAACCAGACACGGTCGCAATTGCAGACCAGCCAGTTGCTTCCGTCTGTCGGCAGCCAGACCGAGGGCATTCGCATGAATGACGACGGCTCGTACGATATCTACTTCGGCCCGGAGGCCCCTGACGGATATGAGAACAACTGGCTCGAAACAGTGCCGGGCAAAGGATGGTTCGTGGCACTGCGAATGTATGGCCCGCTTGAACCCTGGATCGAAAAGACCTGGCGGCCCGGTGAAGTCGAACTGGTTGAAATGGATTGATGTCATTTTTGATCCGCTCGAACAGATCAAAGACAGCATGGCCGCTGCACTGTTTTGGTTCTTTATCAAAAGGACGGTGCGGCAGAACGTACTGCGATCCACCACATTAGGAAGAACTGCCTAAAACTATGGGGAAACCAAATGAAACGTTACTTATTGAAGACTTGTGCCATCGCCGTGATGTGTCTGGGACTATCCGGTGCTGTCCACGCTGAGGATGTCATCACCGTGACAGTCGACAACTACGTGCGAGCCGAAAGCGACTTTCAAATGAAAGGATATGCCGAGGCCATGGACGCCTTTGGCAAGTTTGCGGTCCAACGAACGCACTATGATGTCGACAACCAGGTGACCGTTCGCGGCAATCGCGACACGATCTATATGTTCGGAACCTTTGACCTTACCTCGCCGCTGACCATCACGCTGCCGGACCCGGGAGATCGGTATATGTCCATGATGTTGATCAACCAAGATCACTCCATCCCACCTGCTATCTACGGGCCTGCAAAAGAAACCTTCACGATGGAGAACATGGGAACCCGCTATGTCATGATTGGCATTCGAACCTTTGCGAATCCTAATGACGATGCCGATATGAAGATCGCCCACGCCCTGCAGGATGCGGTCGTAGTCGAACAGGGCGACATCGGTAAGCAAGACCTGCCGAATTGGGATACGGAGGGTGTCGAGACCTTGCGTAATACGATCAACGTGCTGGCCGCCACCATATCGGACACTTCCACGTATTTTGGTGAGAAGGACAAGCTCGATCCCATCCACCACCTGCTGGGCACTGCTTTCGGATGGGGCGGGCTGCCTAAGGAGGCCGCTGTCTATGTCAATTTTTATCCGGAGAAGAACGACGGCAAGACGCGTTACACGCTTACTGTGAAGGACGTGCCGGTGGATGCGTTCTGGTCGGTGATTGTGTACGACAGTGAGGGCTGGATCGTAAAGAATGATCAGGACATCTATTCGTACAACGGCACCACCGCCAAGAAGGCAGAGGATGGCAGCATCACGATCCACTTCGGAGGTGACCCCAAGGCTGAAAACTACCTGCCGATCATGGAGGGCTGGAACTCCATCGTCAGGCTGTACCGTCCGCGAGAAGAAATCCTTGATGGATCGTGGACTTTTCCGGATCCCGAAGTTGCTCAGTGAGCGGCGGGTTCAGCCAGAGCTTATCTGGGTTGGAGATGTCGTTTACTTTTTAGGAATGGCCGTGCTCCATGCCTCAAGACTGCGGTCTGCAACCGGAAAAAAAGGGAAGTTACATGCTGATAAACAACTTGTTGTTTCGCTCGGAAATGTTGTCAAAAGAGATTGGCCGTGCAGTTGCTTTATCTCGCTGGCTGCTTCTCTTGGCCGCCACAGTGATTCTGGCCTCCTGTTCGCCGCCACCTGAACTCATTGGCGTGGATAACCCTAAAGTACCCGTTGCGTCCGTCGAAACGGCGGTCAAACGAAAAGTATTTCTGATGACGACCCGGGAAGCGACCGAATCTGTTGGCGTGTTTTATTCTGGTCAGCGCGCTCCGGAATTAGGTCTCGCCTCCGTGCAGGTCTCAATTCCCCCAACGCATGTTGTTGGGGAACTGGAACGGCCCAAAAGATTGCCACCTGATCCAAGAACTGAATTTGCAGTTGTCGAACCAACCATTTACGCAAACGACAAGGCCTTCATCGCATCAGTCAATCGTGAATTGCGCAATATCCCGAGAGGCCAACGGGATATTCTCTTTTTTGTGCACGGCTACAACAACACGACCAGTGACGCTGTGCTGAGGTTGGCCCAATTTGTCGAAGATAGCGGATTTCA
>JAHEFH010000079.1 GCA_024640245.1 Paracoccaceae bacterium
GGCGCACCGAGCGCATGCCTCGACTACCGGCGTGGCGACCCGCCTGCCCTGTTGCGCGGGACGTCTGATGCAGGCCGAGTTGCAGGCACTGGAAAAAGCACTGTCTAAACCGGAACATCCCGTGGTTGCGGTGATCGGCGGCGCCAAAGTGTCGACCAAACTGGACCTGCTCGGCAACCTGATCCCCAAGGTGGACCAGATCATCATCGGCGGCGGCATGGCCAACACTTTTCTGGCCGCCGGTGGCTATGACGTGGGAAAATCGCTCTGCGAGCACGATCTGGCAGACACGGCACGCGAAATAATGGCGCGGGCCAAAGCAAGCGGCTGCGAGTTGATCCTGCCGGTCGATGTGGTCACCGCGAAGGAATTCAAGGCCGGTGCGGCCTCTCAAGTTGTGGGAGTCGATGCTGTTTCAGGCGATGCGATGATCCTTGACGCCGGGCCGGAAAGCGTCGCGCGCATCAAGGAAGTGTTTGCCAGCGCGAAGACGCTGGTCTGGAACGGGCCGCTGGGTGCGTTTGAAATTCCGCCTTTCAATGCTGCAACGGATGCAGCAGCGACCCACGCAGCGCAACTCAGCACATCAGGCAAGCTGTTGTCGGTTGCCGGTGGAGGCGACACTGTATCCGCACTGAACAAAAGCGGTGCGGCAGAGCATTTTACATATATTTCAACTGCGGGTGGCGCCTTTCTGGAATGGCTGGAAGGCAAGACTTTGCCGGGCGTCGCAGCCCTCGAAAACTGAGAGAAAGGTTACTGACATGAAAGCCACCGTGGCGGTCAAGAAGATACTGTCTAATTACGGAACCGACAATCCCGGCGTGAAGGGCAACCTGTGCCGGATATTGATGCAGGGAAAACTTGGCGGCACAGGCAAGATGATCATCCTGCCTGTCGATCAGGGCTTCGAGCACGGCCCCGCCCGCAGCTTCGCTCCCAATCCGGCGGCCTATGACCCACTGTACCATTTCCAACTGGCTCTGGACGCGGGTTTGAACGCGTACGCAGCGCCACTTGGCATGCTGGAGGCTGGCGCCGACCAGTACGCAGGCCAAATCCCCATGATCCTGAAGGCGAACTCTTCGAACTCTCTGGTGCCGGCCTCGGCGCCCTATGATCAGGCGATCACTGCTTCTGTAGACGACGCACTGCGAATTGGAGCCTCGGCAATCGGATTCACGATCTATCCCGGCTCTTCGGTGGGACTGGATATGTTCGAGGAAATCTCGGCGATGCGCGAGGAAGCTGCTGCAAAGGGCATCGCGACCGTGATCTGGTCCTACCCGCGCGGCGAGGACCTGTCCAAAGCGGGCGAAACAGCAATCGACATCGGGGCATATGCCGCCCAGATCGCTGCCCTACTGGGCGCGCATATCATCAAGATCAAGCTGTCGAGCGATCACCTTGAGCTGGGCGAAGCCAAGAAGGTCTACGAGGCCGAAAAAATCGACGTTGCCACACAGGCAGCACGTGTCGCCCACTGCATGCAATCCGCATTCAACGGCCGTCGCATCGTGGTCTTCTCCGGCGGATCCAAAAAAGGTCAGGACAGCGTCTTCGACGACGCCCGCGCCATCCGCGATGGCGGCGGCAACGGGTCCATCATCGGACGCAACACATTTCAGCGCGAGCGGTCCGAAGCATTGGCCATGCTGAGCCAACTGGTAGACATCTACCGCGGCAAAGCCTGATTTTTTAGGTATTTTCGGGTGGAATTCGCCTTTTTGGCAGTTTCACCCGTTTTTTTTGATTTAGGGGATTCACATGGAGAATCATCTGTGTCATGATTCTTCCAAACCGTCGTAGAACGGAATTTAGGGGCATATCGTGACAAACCCGCGTAAAAACTCAGGTGCATTCGGCGGAATTTTATATTTCGCCATTTTTTTGTGCGTGACCGGGTATTTTGTCTTCGCGGCAGTTCAGGGCGACTATGGTCATCTGCGCCGGATTCAGATCGAGGCGGAAGAAGCCGAGTTGACGGAACAACTCGCGGAGTTGCATCAGGAACGCTCGCTGATCCAGAACAAGACACATCGCCTGTCCGATCAGTTTCTCGATCTGGACCTGCTGGACGAACAGGCCCGCAAGCGGTTGGGCCTAGCGCGGATCGACGATGTGATTATCCGCTAAGTTTGCCGATTTGGTACACCCTCGATCTTGCGCAAAAACACCATCACTTCAAGTCACTGATATTAAAACAATAAAGATGCGTGCGTTTCCCGAATTCAATGGATATAATATAGTTTAATGTTAAACTTTTATTGAGGTTGCGAAAACGATGGCTGCTGCCCGAAAGACAAAGAAGTCCAACATCTCCGGTGAAGAACTCAAAGAACATTACCGCAGCATGCTTCTGATAAGGCGGTTCGAGGAAAAGGCCGGACAGCTTTACGGAATGGGGTTGATCGGCGGATTTTGCCATTTGTACATCGGCCAGGAAGCGGTGGTTGTCGGGCTCGAGGCCTCGGCTAAAGAGGGTGATCAGCGTGTCACATCGTATCGTGACCATGGCCACATGTTGGCCTGCGGCATGGACCCCAAGGGCGTCATGGCCGAACTGACCGGACGCGAGGGCGGATATTCGCGCGGCAAGGGCGGATCGATGCACATGTTCTCGGCGGAGAAAAACTTTTTCGGCGGTCACGGCATCGTCGCGGCCCAGGTTCCCATCGGAGCAGGCCTTGGTTTCGCCAATATGTACCGTGGCAACGATAATGTCTCTTTTGCTTATTTCGGCGACGGCGCGGCCAACCAGGGTCAGGTCTATGAGACATTCAACATGGCAAGTCTTTGGAAGATTCCGGTGATCTTCGTCATCGAGAACAACCAGTACGCCATGGGTACGTCGATGAAGCGCAGTTCATCCACTCCGGACTTCTATCATCGCGGTGCGGCGTTCAATATCCCCGGGCAAGCCGTTGACGGGATGGACGTTCTGGCGGTCAAGGCCGCCGGCGAGGAGGCCGTGAAGCACTGCCGATCAGGCAAAGGGCCCTATATTCTGGAAATGCTGACCTACCGCTATCGTGGGCATTCGATGTCCGACCCGGCGAAATACCGGACGCGGGAGGAAGTCCAGAAAATCCGTCAGGAAAAGGATCCGATCGATCACGTTCGCGATTTGCTTATTGAGGGGAAATACGCGACGGCTGACGACCTCAAGGCTCTCGACAAAGAGGTCAAGAACATTGTCAGCGAAGCCGCCGAATTTGCCGCCGATAGCCCAGAACCGGCCATCGAAGAACTCTACACAGACATCTACGCATAGGGAATACAAACATGGCAATTCAAATCCTTATGCCCGCGCTTTCACCTACTATGGAAGAAGGAACCCTGTCGAAATGGCTGGTTGCTGAAGGCGACGAAGTCACAAGCGGCCAAGTTCTTGCCGAGATCGAAACAGACAAGGCAACGATGGAGTTCGAAGCTGTCGATGACGGTAAAATTGGCAAGCTCCTCGTAGCCGAAGGCACCGAGGGCGTTAAAGTGAACGAACCAATCGCAGTGTTGCTGGAAGACGGCGACTCTGCGGACGATCTCGGCGAAACAAAACCGACTGCCAAGGCGGAAAAACCGGCAAAGTCCGGCGACACGCCTACGCAGGCGGAAAAGTCCGAGACACCAAAGGCACCGGCAACAGTGAGCGCAGACGTGGTGATGGAAGATATCCCCGAAGGCACTACATTCACGTCCCGAACAGTCCGCGAGTCATTGCGAGACGCAATGGCCGAGGAAATGCGGCGCAGTGGCGATGTATTTCTGATGGGGGAAGAGGTCGCGGAATATCAGGGCGCCTACAAGATCAGCCAGGGGCTGCTGGAAGAATTCGGCCCTAAACGGGTGATCGACACTCCGATAACCGAGCACGGTTTTACCGGTATCGCGGTTGGTGCGGCCTTTGCCGGGCTAAATCCGATTGTCGAATTCATGACCTTCAACTTTGCCCTGCAGGCCATGGACCATATCATCAACTCCGCGGCCAAGACATTGTATATGTCCGGTGGCCAAATGGGCTGCCCCATCGTGTTTCGCGGTGCCAACGGTGCCGCCGCCCGCGTCGGCGCCCAGCACTCGCATGATTTTGCCGCTTGGTATTCACAGGTTCCAGGCCTGAAAGTCGTGATGCCCTACTCTGCCGCGGATGCCAAAGGCTTGCTGAAGTCGGCGATCCGCGACCCAAACCCGGTCGTGTTTCTGGAAAACGAAATCTTGTACGGCCGTAGCTTCGATGTGCCCGATATTGAGGATTTCACCGTGCCAATCGGCAAAGCCAAGATATGGCGTTCGGGCGACGACGTGACGATCGTGAGTTTCGGCATCGGCATGCAATATGCACTGGAAGCAGCTGATAGGCTCGCGGAAGAAGGAATTTCCGCTGAGGTCATAGACCTCAGGTCGTTGCGCCCGATGGACACTGAAACGATCATAAAATCGGTCAAGAAGACGAACCGCTGCGTCACTGTGGAAGAGGGCTTTCCGGTCTGCTCTGTCGGCAACCACATTTCTTCGGTTCTGATGCAGCAGGCCTTCGATTATCTCGACGCTCCGGTAATCAACTGCACGGGCAAGGATGTTCCGATGCCGTATGCAGCGAACCTAGAGCGACTGGCACTCGTGACGACTGACGAAGTCGTTGACGCAGTCAAAGCCGTAACTTACCGATAAGAGGGAAAAAATGGCCACAGAAATACTCATGCCGGCCCTCTCGCCAACGATGGAAGAGGGAACTCTCGCAAAATGGCTGGTGAAAGAGGGCGATACGGTTCAGTCCGGTGATCTACTTGCCGAGATTGAAACAGACAAAGCCACTATGGAATTCGAGGCTGTCGAAGAAGGTGTAATCGGGAAATTACTGGTCGCCGAAGGCACTGAAGGCGTTCCGGTTAACACTCCTATTGCGATCCTGCTCGAAGACGGAGAGAGCATCGGCGATGCTTCAACTAAATCGCCTCAAACAGTGAAAAACAAAGTCAAAAAAGCCGATATAGTTAAGCCAGACGTCCCCAATGCCGAAGCGCCGGCAATGGAGCAACCGGGAAGTGCGGTCTTGGCGCCTACTGGTGACGGCGGCAAAAGAATCTTCGCATCACCATTGGCGCGACGCATAGCGGCGGACAAGAAAATCGATCTTGCACAAATCAACGGTTCGGGACCACGCGGACGGATCATCAAATCCGATGTCGAGGGAATTTCGGAGCTACCTAAAGCCCAAACCGTAGCGGCGCCGAGCGCATTGGCACAGTCGGCAAGCAGCGACACCATTAGGGCAATGTACTCCGACCGGGAATTCGAAGAAGTATCGCTGAATGGTATGCGCAAAACCATTGCGCAGCGTTTGACCGAAGCAAAACAGTCTATTCCGCATTTTTATCTGCGCCGCGATATCAGGATTGATAGTCTACTGGCGCTCAGGTCGGAAATTAACGCCGGACTGGAAAAAAGCGGCGTAAAACTCTCAGTGAATGATTTTATTATCAAGGCCTGCGCGAAAGCTTTACAGGATGTACCGAACAGTAACGCCGTATGGGCCGGAGACAGGATACTTAAGCTGAAGCCTTCGGACGTTGCAGTTGCGGTTGCGGTCGAGGACGGCTTGTTTACCCCTGTGATACGGGACAGTGACCGAAA
Source organism: Paracoccaceae bacterium (assembly GCA_024640245.1). GTDB lineage: Bacteria > Pseudomonadota > Alphaproteobacteria > Rhodobacterales > Rhodobacteraceae > Amylibacter. The sequence continues at coordinate 5,635 of JAHEFH010000079.1, forward strand.
AACCTTGTCCGAAATTTCTAGGGAAATGAAGCAACTAGCTGGCAAAGCGCGTGATAAGAAATTGGCTCCGCACGAATATCAGGGTGGTAGTTTTGCAATTTCCAATCTCGGAATGTTCGGTGTTGATAACTTCGATGCGGTTATCAACCCACCGCATGGGGCAATCCTGGCGGTCGGTGCCGGTAAGAAGCGACCTGTAATTTCCGATGATGGAACTGTTGCTGCAGCTACTGTCATGTCAGTTACGCTATCGGTGGATCATCGCGTGATAGACGGCGCACTGGGAGCAGAGTTCCTGAACGCGGTCGTTGGTTATCTCGAAAGCCCATTAACTATTCTTGCGTAGCATTGTTGAGCAATGGAGAACCATTGCTCAACATTTGAATATCTTGCTAAAGCCCGATCAGTCCGTGGTTCCTTATACGATCCGCCAGAGCGATCAGCGCTGCCCGACATTCCGAATCCACGACGGAACCGCCAACCGGATCGGCGACCGCAGGTTGCTGGTCGCCAAGAATTCGCGTCCCGTTTAATTTGACCCCGCCTGAGGCATTGATGGAGAGCCTATTACTGTTGTCAACGCAGACACCGCCTGCCCCATTACCATTTGAAGAAGTAAAGAGAACTGATTTCCCGCTATGCAGCTTTGTATCTCCATAGATGTCGCCTCCACCTGTCGGCACGTAAGCCCCCTGAGCCTGCCCCTTCCACCAGCCAAAAACTTGAGAAATAGCGAAATTCTGAGCGCTGTCAGCGGTAACCGTGAATCGTAAATATTGAAAAGAGCCGCCGATAAACCCGCGACTTGTCCACGATGTAGCGCGCGACCCCGGCAAGTTCTCAATTTGCTCCCAATTGGCGCCATCAACCGAAGTTTCAAACAGCACCCAGTCAGGAACAAAATCATCAGCGAATATCACTCCAATTGTTCGGATGGATGACTTAATTGCCATAAGATCAATTTCGATCACCAGTGACGAAATGTCATTCCAGACGGCCCGGGCATTTTGATTTGGGGTGAAAATCGATGAAAGGCTTCCCGCGCTAACCGGCGGGGCGGTCACGTTGTACCTTTGATGGCTATAAGCAAGGCTATTATCTACCTGTCCCATGAAAATGCCGGAACTTCCGGAAGAGGGTTCAAGAGCATATTTTGAAAACGGAGCTGTAGTGGAGGCGCGCGCCTCGATTTGGTTCTGCTTGCCCGCAGTGCTCGCGTCTTTTACGACCAAGGGGTTGAAGGCACCCTTAACGAGATTTTCTTCGCTTGCTACACCAAGTTCTATTGCCACCTTGTCATTGACGAAATCCCAATCCCAAATCAGAAGGTCAAGTTCGTTATTTGAACCGTCGCAAGACAAAACCAGCGATTGCGCGGTGGGCCCGGTTTGATACGTCGCCTTTATGTAGTTGTTGTCGATGGCGCAATCGGTTGCCAGCCTATTCATCGCGAAGCACTTATTACAGTTGTAGATCATATCGAATTCCAGGTGATTGGAGTTCACCCAGCCCGCCAAGGTTCCTAGACTCGGCTTGAATTCAACTGCACAATCCAAATTTCGAGCGTAAAGACCAGAGGCGCGGAAACCTGAGACGCGAGTTCCCGCAGTGGCGTCCAATGAAATCATGGTACCGCTTACCAGTGAATTGATCGTATCCTTGTACCCGATACACGTGATGTTTCGAATGCGTGGATAACTGGAAATGCTGCTGTCGGTACTGTCATTGATGAGTATAAGGGGCCCCTGCCAAGTGGGTCGGTCGGAAGCATCCCAATTCAAATTTTCAACTGCTCCATACTTGGCCAAAGTGAAACCCGCGTCATCCGACAAGGGAACTGCTTTATTGTAGCCGAAGTCCAGATGCACATTCTGCTTAAGCTGAACATTGCCGGATATCGCATATGAGCCCTCCGTCTGAGAGACTTGCAATGTCTTGACATCATTTGCAGAACACCAATCAACAGCAGCAGCGATCTTGGCAGAATCGTCTGAAACACCATCTTTCAGGGTTCCCCATTGCTCCAAACGATGGCCTTCAGGAAACAAGGCTCTTGCCTGAAGACCGCTGCTGAGCAGATCGATGAATGCACCGCCATCAGCAACACCGGCTGCTGCCGCTACAATCTCATAGGTATTTCCACCGCCGTCGTTGTTCTGGTAATAGCCACGAACCTCGACACGTTCCCCAATCGTTAGGCTTGCCTCGGCGATCATTTGAGAAACGGTATTGAATCGAAAGCCAACGAGATCCGACTTCACCTTGTCTGCGGAACTCATCAATCCACTTGCCTGTTCACTTGCCAAAGGCAGCAGGGCTGCAACATCAGCTGCGGAAAGATCAACTGGAGCCCCAGCGACCGCTGCGTTGTTGCCCTTCAAACTCAGCGCTGCCATATTCGACAGCTTTTCGTTGGTTACAGTCGAGTTGGCTAACTCAACATTCGTGACCGAACCGGCCTGTAGGGAACCTGTCACTGCGCTTAAGCCGTCGACTAACAACGAGGCACCATCGGCTCCGGTCAAAGTAATATTCTGACCAGTCTTGTTTTCATATTGCAGTCCGTCGGAGGATATAACTCCTTGGTTCGGTAAAATCACTTCCCCGATTTGCGCAGTGATCGAATTGATGCTTTGCTGTGCTGCAGCTGCCGCTTCTCTTGCAACCGTGTCGATACTTGTCGTGCTCGCTCCCCCAACGCCAACCAGAATCCGTGGTGGTATGCTGGATTGCAGGAATCTTGGTTTAAAAATATCGTACATATCTGTTCCTCAGGCTTCGATGAAGTGAATAGTCTGACCAGGACGCACGGTGATCGCGTTGGTGCCGGCTGTGATAAGCTTGTGGTTTACAGTGGCCACCGTAGTAGAATCTCCGGGTTGTCGAACGGTGTAACGCACGTCCATATTAGTCTCGATAATTGCGTAAACAGTAGAAGACGGCGCACCTTGGGAGGTCGCTGGCGTCGCTATCACTTCAGCTTCGTCGCCAAGAATAAGGGACGGTTCATTCACGACCGGGGTTGGCCACCCTCTTTGATCTTTTGAAAATGAGTCGTGATACCAAATTTTTACAGTTGCCATATGATTTCTCCATAAAAAAACCCCGCAAAAATGCAGGGTTCAGTTCAAAATAATTAGAATTAACTAGGCGGTCATTGCTATTCCAGCAATTGATCCATGGATTGGGAAGGTTGTGAACATCCCGCCTCGCCAACGATCTTGGCGGGCACACCTGCGACCGTTTTCATTGGCGGTATGTCTTTTAAAACCACCGAACCGGCCGCAATACGGGTGCAATAACCGATCCGGATATTCCCAAGAACCTTGGCTCCCGCCCCGATCAGCACACCATTTTCTATTTTCGGATGCCGGTCCCCATCGGCTTTTCCGGTTCCGCCTAAAGTCACCGAATGCAACATAGATACATTATCGCCAACGACCGCCGTTTCTCCGATGACGATCGAGTGAGCGTGGTCGATCATAATTCCTTTGCCGATTACAGCACCGGGATGGATATCAACGCCGAATACTTCTGAAACCCGCATCTGAACAAAATATGCTAGCTCCTTGCGCCCTTGCGTCCAAAGCCAATGCGCAATCCTATAGGCTTGAACCGCTTGAAATCCTTTGAAAAACAACAGCGGCTGTATATACGTATGGCAGGCTGGGTCGCGATCTTTCACCGCGACCAAGTCAGCCCGGGCTGCTACTCCCAACCACGGATCTTCGGCCAAAGCCTTATCCGCAATTTCCCTTAAAATCTGAGCGGGCATTTCATCTGAACTCAGCTTTAGAGAGAACCTGTAAGCCAGCGTTTTTTCAAGTGTATCATGATGCAACACGCTTGAATGTACCAAGCTGCCCATCAGGGGTTCTCGCTCGACCACACGCTTGCCCTCAGAAACCAGCGAGGTCCACACCGGGTCTAGTTCAGCCAATTTTGTTGATTTCTTTGCCATTTGGTTACCCATCATATTTAGGCTTACTATATAGGGCACCGTATTCGCAATTGACACCTTAAAACGAAACTACACAATCAATTCCATGTTTTCAGACAAGCAACTCAAGCGATACCGCATCATCCTCGAAGAACGGATTACGGAACTTAAAGCTGACGTAGCGGGATCGGTCCGGCAGCGGAATGTGGTGACTTTGGACCAGCAATCCGTGGGTCGCCTAAGCAGGATGGACGCGCTTCAACAACAAGCGATGGCTCAAGCGACAGACCGAAGGCGCCACGCCGAAATAGCCAAAGCAGAATCGGCCCTGCGCGCGATGCAAACTGATGAATTCGGCTTTTGCCTGCAATGTGGCGAAGCAATTGAAGTCGGACGAATTGAATACGATCCCGCTTTAACTCTCTGTTTTTCCTGTGCTGCATCTAGATGACGCGATCCTGGTGCTGCTCTCCGAGCGCTGGAAATCTCTCCATTTTTTGACGGCCTCGAACACCAGTTGCATGCAGTCAGCCACATCAGGATCGCCCAGATAGTCAAAAGTCTCCCGAGGCAATCCGGAACAAGCTGCAACAAGTGATCCATCGCCCATACCCGCGCACCATCGGCCAAATCGTTTCCTAAACTTGTCGGCGCAATGCGCCTTGTGCATCAGCCTGTCAATAAAACTGCTGCGCGCATAGGGCTCAACACACCTGATCACGGATGCCGCGACCACGATATCGCCGTAAAGGATTTTTCGCATCAGACAGTGTTCGGAGGGGTCAAAGCTACATAGTGAATTCGCAGTCTAATTGCTCCCGACACGAATTCGCCGCCCGTAGCGGTTAACAAAAGCGGAGTATCCGAATAATAGGTTTGAGGTTGTCCTGACATCCCCAAAACATGCGAATTGAAGGCCAGGCTATATCTGTCTCCATACCGATTATCTGCCCCCAAAACGCCGATTTTCCAGCTTGTGGCGGCGTTCACTACAATTGCTTCGACAACCCTACCCGAAACACCGAATACAGAGGCGTGGCTCGGGATTGGAGCCAGTGTCTGGTTTGTACCGCCTGCCGTAATGACGTGGTCAAATTCCAGAGTGCGCACCTGTGTCCCGCCCTCGCCCACCGGGTCGCCGAAACTCCCCAACGCGACCCAGTTTGACCCATCGAAGCGAAAAGCGCTCGCCTCATCCTCTATCCAAGCTTGCCATCCGATCTTGGCATCCAGATAGACCCAGCCGCCATTTGCAAAAATGGCGATGCGGTCGCCCTGCCCGGCCCAGTCTCCGGTTCCGCTTGAGGCTACAAAATAGGCTGCTCCATCCACCGGCGACGAAGGAGGCACACTGGCGCTTCTCGAAACAAACCGCAATTGCGCCAAGGCATCCAGCTTGGCGATGGCCTCGTTAACAGTCACGTGTTTCTGAGCCTGGGAAGCCTGAAGCATCGGTAAATCGAATTGATAGGTATTAGACATTGCATATAATCCTGTTGAATGGGCCGGGGCCGTATTTTTGGGAAATCTGAGCTATCTGGATTTCAATATAGCCGGACACACCATCCGCAGTTTGAGCAGATAAGGTGTAAACCCAGTTCGGTGTGGTTACTTCCGCCTGACGCAAAATGCTCCCACCATTGGTCACGCGGATCAAATAGCGCTCACTCACTTCGCCGAGTGGCGTTTCATAGACGCTCCAACTGTCACCATTGATCCGAGTACGCCTGATCCAGGCAAAGGACAGGTCATCGCTGGCTTCTCGTTTCCACGTAAGGTGGACCGGAGAATACGGGCGCTGCCCGACCCCACTGAATACCTGAGTAGAGGAAATAAAACTGCTATCCGAAACGGCCCTGCCAGATGGGCCTACGCGGAAATATTTGTCCAGACCCAGACTTTCCTCGCTGATCGGCAATTGCCGCAGATCGGTAGAAAGAAACACAATCTCAGATCCGATTGGAGCCACTGTCTGAATCAGGTGTTCAGTTCCGAGTTGCCCGCGAAGCATCCCGGACAAGCGGTAGTTTCCATTTTCCAGGAGTTCCGCATTCGTGAATTGGAATATCTCCCAGTCCTCACTCGATCCAACCCTTAAAGCGCAGGAGTTCGCCCCGTTCAAAACCTCGGTTTTCGACTTAGAACTCAAGTGTCCTTCAGAAATTGCGATTTCAACTGTAGTGTTGCTGAAGCGGCTGGGTGCAGATGCTTCCAGGATGGAAAGCGTTCGACCGAAAATCGAAGCTGCATTGACCACTGTGCTTAATTCATAGCCTTCATTCGAAGCGGCGCTGTATACCGCCACACCTCCTGGCCACGGCTTTGCTGTCGCGGCGAACAGCGGCCCAAAATCGTTAGTAGAGTAAGACAATGCCGGAACGTCCAGAAACGCAAAATGAACCGGCATGGTTGCCGCTACGGGCTTGGGCACGACGGCCTTGGATACTCCTCGGGACCGCACACCGTTGCTTCGTTCGACATGCACCGCATCGACGATCCGCGCACCGAACTCCTCCGCCCGTTCCACTCGATAGGATACCGCATTATCGTCCGTCAGCTCGATAATATCGCCCACAGCTAGATCTGCCATTGAAGGCGGAACCGCAAGCCGAACAGATTCACGTGCCATATTTGAATCTGCCAACCACCTCTCGACGATGTCCGCGCCTTCAGGTTTTGTGAATACCAGCGGCAGATCCGTCTGCGTCACGGTATTCAGCGCGTCAGACGGAAAATATGCCTCGACCGCACCGATTTGATAGTCGTTCTGGTCATCCCAGAAGCCGAACCTGGTTCGGCCTGATATCTCGGCGGCCGACGACCTGGTCTTTTCCACAACTCGGTCTAGGTCATCCAATACGGCCAGAGTGTCAGACGACAGCGTATATCGTTGGGCATCGGCATTATTTTCGAAAACAAGGACACCGCTCCGCTCGAAGCTCGAAAAATCGTAAGCAAGCATGAGGGACTGCAAGCTCTGCCGCGCCGACTCGTTGTTCCGTAGGACAAAACCGGTCACCGTACCGCGAAGCCGGCTGACATCGAAGTCATAGAACTCGGAGTGAACACATATCTCGGCGACCACAGCCGCTAACTCCTGAGATGCAAATCGACCATTCATCCAGTGGCCGAGCGCGTGGTTCGCCCCATCACTCCACAGATTTGTGCGCAGCGGAAAATCGGGCCACGGGCGTGCATCCCAAGCCCAGACAGACGAGTTCTGCATGTCGATCATCGGCGATTGATACACCGAGGACACCGGGTTTATCGCATCATCGCTCCAATAGTCGCTGACCGCGCGCAAGGCTACGCGTTGGATAGTGGTATCCTGCCGCCCATTAGAAAAATGTGGAACCGCGGATTCACTCGATTTCGGGTCGAAAAACACATTAGGCTGGTTGGTACCCTT
>JAHEFH010000080.1 GCA_024640245.1 Paracoccaceae bacterium
ATCGATTTCCAGATCGGCTTCGGCCACCTTGGCATCGGCCTTTGCGACACCGGCGGCAGCGTCGGCGCGCGCATGGGCGGCCTCGGCGGCCTGAAGCGCCTGGATCGACGCTGCGTTTTTCTCGGCGAGTTCTTTTACGCGCTCGTACTGGGCGTGGGTTTCCGCAACGGTCGCCTCCGCTTCCGCCACTCTGGCATAGCGTGCCTCCAGCGCGGCCTCGCTGTGCGCTAGCGCGGCCTGCAACTTGTCGGTGTCGAGCAGGGCCAAAATCTGGCCTACTTTTACATGGTCGTTATTGTCGACCTGCACCGCCCTGACCGTGCCCGATAACTCGCTGGAAATCTCGACAAGATTTGTGGGTTCTACTGTGCCCGTTGCCGTGACAGTCACGACCAGATCGCCTCGGACGACCGGAGCGGTTACATAGGTGGCGGTTTCATCCTCAGACGAGCGCACAATCCAGAACCAAGCCGCGACGGCCACGGCAACGGCGATCGCGCCAGTGAACAGGACGCGCCTGCGCCAGCCATGCTTTCGCGCCTGTCCCAAAACCGTTTCGATGTCAGACTTCGAGGTTTCCACAGAAGAACTTTCGTAGTTTCATCCGCGGGATGCTATTAAGGAGAAGGGAAAGGTGCTTTGACATAAGTCAAGATAACCGTAGCACCCGAAAAACTTATACGTCCGATTGGCCTGAAAACGCCGCTCTGCAGAGAGTTTTAAAATGAAAACGCCAACGGTCTTTTAGGACCGTTGGCGCCCTCGGTATCAGCATCTCGTAGCTTAATGCTTGATCATAACGTGGCGGACAGCTGTGTAATCTTCCAGCGAATAGATGGACATGTCCTTGCCGTAACCGGACTGTTTCAAGCCGCCGTGTGGCATCTCTGTGGTCAGCATGAAGTGGGTGTTGACCCATGTGCAGCCGTATTGCAGTCGGGCGGTGGTCTCCATTGCCCGACCGATGTCCTTGGTCCAGACCGAAGACGCCAGCCCGTAGCCGCTGTCGTTCGCCCAGTTCACAGCCTGATCAGTGTCGCTGAAGCGCGTGACCGAAACTACCGGACCAAACACCTCGCGCTGAACGATCTCGTCCTCTTGCTTGGCGCCTGCCACAACTGTCGGTTCGTAGTAGAAACCGTTTTCCCCGTGGCTGCGGCCGCCGGTCGTGATCTCGATATGCTTCAGTTCTCGCGCGCGTTCGACAAAGCTTGCGACGCGGTCGCGCTGACGTCCCGAAATAAGCGGACCGATTTCGTTCTGGGTGTCGTCCTTGAGGTCGTATTTGATTTTCGAAACGGCTGAGGACAGGTCCGCTACAAGCTTGTCGTGAACCTTGTCGCTTGCATAAACCCGGCAGGCTGCGGTGCAGTCCTGACCCGCATTGTAATAGCCGAAAGCCGTCAGACCTTCGACAACTTCGCTGATGTCGGCGTCGTCAAACACAATGACCGGAGCCTTTCCGCCAAGTTCCAGGTGGGTGCGTTTGACGCTACGCGAGGCCGCCTGCAGCATTTTTTTACCGGTCGCGATGTCGCCGGTCAGCGAGATCATGTTGACCAGCGGGTGATTGACCAGTTGGTTGCCCACGGTTTCACCGCGGCCCGGAACGATGTTGACCACGCCCGCAGGCAGGACATCGGCAAGGATGCCGGCCATTTTCAGTGCGGTCAGGGGGGTTTGCTCGGAAGGCTTGAAGACGACAGTATTGCCGCCGGCCAGTGCAGGGGCCAGTTTCCACGCCATCATCATCAAGGGATAGTTCCACGGCGCGATCGAGGCGATGACCCCGATCGGGTCGCGCCGCACCATCGATGTCATTCCGGGAAGGTATTCGCCGGCGACCATCCCCGTCATAGTCCGGACCGCACCTGCGAAGAACCGGTATGTGTCGACGATTGCCGGAATTTCATCGTTCAGCGCGCAGTTTACCGGCTTGCCGCAGTTCAGGGCCTCCAGTTCGGCAAATCCCTGCGCCTCGCTCTCGATCCGGTCGGCAATCTGCAACAGATAGCCCGAACGCTCGGCGGGCGTGGTCCGAGACCATTTCGTGAAAGCCCGGTTTGCAGCGTCGACAGCCGCGTCGACCTGAGCGCTCGATGCTTCCGGAAGGTCGAGGATCACGGCGCCGGTGCGCGGATTGAGAATGCTTTCGGCTTTCTCTGTTCCGCCTTCCATCCGGTCACCAATCAATAGTTTTGTATCCATTGTTTTTCTCCTTTTTTGCTATTTGCCGGATCCGGCGGTGTCCGACCCGCTGCGGGTCAGATAGTACGCGCCGAGAATTGGCAGAAATGTTGCGAGCACGACGACCATTGCGACCACGTTCGTTACCGGACGCTGACGTGGGCGAACAAGTTCTTCCAGCATCCAGATCGGCAGCGTTGCCTGTTGTCCTGCGGTAAATGTAGTGACGATGACTTCGTCGAATGACAGGGCGAAAGCCAGCATGCCGCCCGCCATGAGGGCTGTACCGATATTCGGCAGAATGATGTAGCGGAACGTCTGGAAACTATTTGCGCCCAAATCCATCGAGGCCTCGACCATCGAGCCGGACAGCCTGCGAAAACGGGCAACGGCGTTGTTGTAGACGACCACGACACAGAAGGTTGCGTGCCCCAGAATAATTGTGAGCGTGGAGTAGGGGATGTCGGCCAGATTGAAAGCCGAGCGCAGCGATATACCTGTGACGATCCCCGGCAGCGCGATCGGCAGGATAACCAGCAACGAAATGGCTTCGCGTCCGAAGAACCGCGCCCGGGATACAGCGGCAGCGCAGAGTGTGCCGAGGACCATTGCTATCAGCGTCGAAACGGACGCGACCTTGATCGAGAGGGCCAAAGCTTCCCACACGTCCGCACGACCCCAGGTCACGCCAAACCATTTCAGGGTCAGGCCGGGGGGCGGAAATTGATAGCTCCTATCCTCGGTTGTGAAGGCGTAGAGGAAAATCAGGAGAATAGGAAGGTGCAGGAACAGCAGTCCGGCGATGGCCGCCAGCCTCAGGCCCAGACCCGCGCGTTGACTAGAGTGCATCGAAAGCCCCCTGTTTCTTGGCCATCCAGAGATATCCGGCCATAATTACGATAGGGACCACTGCGAAGGCTGCCGCCAGCGGAATATTTCCGGCAGTTCCCTGATGGGCATAGACCGCCTGACCGATGAACAGGCGTGATGATCCGACGATCTGCGGGATGATGTAGTCCCCCAGTGTCAGGGAGAATGTAAAAATCGAACCTGCGACAATCCCCGGCAGCGCCAGCGGCACGATAACGTGGCGGAATGTCTGCCGGTTGCTGGCGCCGAGGTCGCTGGACGCTTCCAGTAGGTTGCCGGGAACACGTTCCAGTGCGGCCTGTACCGGAAGGATCATGAACGGTAACCAGACGTAGAGAAATACAAGAAAAGTCCCGATATAGCTGACCGACAGGGAGTTTCCGCCGATGATGGGAATTCTAAGCAGGATATCCAGCAAGAACCCAAGTCCAACACTGTCTACCATCCAGGTAATAATACCCTCTTTGGCGAGGATCAGCTTCCAGGCGTAAACCTTGACCAGATAGCTGGACCAGAGTGGAAGCATGACCCCGATGTAGAACAGCGCCTTCATGCGTCCGCGGGCGTAGCGCGCTGCGTAATAGGCAATGGGAAAGGCCACGATTGCCGAGGCAATGGTCACAGTGCTTGCCATTAGAACGGTGCGGATAATGATATCGTAATTGGCCGGCCGGAACAGCTCGCCATAGGTTTTCAGGGTTAATTCGTATCGGATCAGTCCTGAAAACTCGTCGATCGAAAAGAAGCTCTGGACCAGAAGTGCGATCAGGGAGCCGATATAGATAACGCCGAGCCATAAAAGTGGCGGCAAAAGCAGCAGCGCCAGCAACAGCCTCGGCTTGCGCCAAAGCACATCCGATATGCGGCCGGTCAGCGATTGGTGGTTGGTGTCGGCACTGCTCATCAGGCGTCGTCCATTGCGTGCAGGGCGGCATCCTTCCAGACCAGACCGGCAGTCTGGCCGATCACTGGCAGAGCGACGCCGACTGGGGACGAGACTGAAATTTCGTGCTCGTCCAGTTGCAGGGTGATCTGATTGACGGATCCGAGATAGCGCACTGATTTTACGGTTCCGGACGCCTTGGCATGTTCCGGCGCGGTAATTGAAATCGCTTCTGGTCGGAGGCTGGACCATTTGGCAGAGCCGCCCAGACGGGCACTCAGCTCTGGTGGTAACACATTGGAAGAGCCGACAAAATCGGCAACGAACCTCGTGCGTGGCGCTTCGTAAATTTCATGCGGAGTACCGATCTGCACGATCCGGCCCTCGTTGAAAACGGCTACGCGGTCGGCCATCGACAGGGCCTCGCCCTGATCATGGGTGACGAAGACGAATGTAATGCCGAGCGTCTTTTGCAGGGATTTCAATTCTTCCTGCATCTGTTCGCGCAACTTCAGGTCTAGCGCGCCCAGTGGTTCGTCGAGCAACAGAACGCGCGGTTGGTTGACCAGGGCGCGCGCGAGAGCGACACGCTGGCGCTGACCGCCGGATAATTGTCCCGGCTTGCGATCGCCGAAGGCGTCCAATTTCACCAGCGCCAGCATCTCGTCCGCCTTGGACAGGCGAGTGGATTTATCTTCGCCCTTGACCATCAGGCCGTAGGCGACGTTGTCGCGGACGTTCATGTGGGGAAACAGGGCGTAGTCCTGAAATACCGTGTTCACGGCGCGCCGGTTGGGAGGCAGGTCATCGGAGGTCTCGCCGAAAATCTTGATATGGCCGGATGTCGGCCGGTCGAAGCCCGAGATCAGGCGCAGGCATGTCGTCTTGCCGGAGCCGGACGGACCGAGCATCGCGAAGAATTCGCCTTCCTCGATTTGCAGGCTGACGTTGTCGACAGCTTTCACGGCATCGAAGTGCCTGGACACGTTTTCGAAATCAACGGCAAAAGTCATGGGGATGGGGTAGCCTTTCAGAAACTTCCCGGCGTGCCGCCGGGAAGGTCTTTATCGTTAAGTGGGATTGTTTCAGCGACCGCCGATAACACCGATATAGTCGGAAACCCAGCGATAGTAGGGAACGCATTCGCCCTGGCTCTCGCATTTGGAAACCGGTGTGGTCCAGAACTTGATGCGATCGAAGTCATCCATTCCGTTCGTGGTACATCCTGCCGCATCCAGCATGCCGCGTCCGTCGGTACAGGCCGCCGGAACCGAAGGGTTGGCTCCGAACCAAACGGCCAGATCGGACTGCAGATTGGAAGCAAGCGAATGCTCCATCCACTGGTAGGAACAGTTCGGATTGGCTGCGTCCACATGCATCATCGTGGTGTCGGCCCAACCGGTGGCGCCTTCGGTCGGAATGACAGATGCGACCGGCTGAGTTTCTGATGCCAGGATGTTTACCTGAAACGGCCAGGAACCGGAGGCTACAACGCCTTCGTTTTTGAAGTCGTCCATCTGGATGAATGCGTCATGCCAGTACCGGCTGACCAGTTGGCGCTGTCCGCGCAGAAGGTTGAGCGCCGCGTCATACTGCTCTTGGTTCAGTTCGTAAGGGCTGGTGATGCCCAGCTCGGGTTTGTGCGTCATCAGATAGAGTGCTGCATCCGCAATATAGATCGGGCCGTCATAGGCCTGTACTCGGCCCTTGTTGGATTTCCCGTCGGGCAGGGTGGTTTCCTCGAAAACCACAGACCAGCTGTCCGGCGCTTCCTTGAAGACTTCGGTGTTGTACATCAGAACGTTCGGGCCCCACATATAGGGCGTGCCGTAATGCTTGCCATCGACCGTGTGCCAAGGAGCATCCTTCAGGCGGTCGTCGACCGCTGACCAGCTGGGGATCAGGTCAGTGTTGATTTCCTGCACCCGCTTGCCGGCGATTAGCCTCAGCGACGCATCGCCGGATGCCGTGACAAGGTCAAAGCCGCCTTCGTTCATAAGCGCGACCATCTCGTCGGAGGTGTTGGCGGTCTTTACGTTGACCTTGCAGCCCGTGGCCTCTTCGAACTTGCTGACCCAGTCGAACGCCGGGTCTGTCTCTCCGCTTTCAATATAGCCGGGCCATGCGACGATATTGACCTGACCTTCGCCAGGCCCGACAGATGTAAGCATGTCCGCATACGCGACATTGCTCAACAGCATCGCCGTAATGGCGACCCCACTTGCGATATGATTTCCCATTTAATCTCTCCCTGATGAGTCTGGTAAAATTTAGGCGACATCTATGGTTTCCGATTCCGGATTCCACTCAAGTCGAGTGTCCTCTAATTCAGATAATTCGCAATCGCAAAATACAGATGTGTGATATCGGAAAAACCGATATATAGCGTAACTACTTGAAACTTAACGCAGTTTGCGCGGATCGAACGAAATCAAGGCCGATCTGGCTGAGGGGGGCACCCCTTCGCCAAGCCAAACCGACCTGAACCGCAGGCAAATCGCCAGACACGTCACGGATTTCGATTCGGTCGCCTTCCAGTGACCACGGACGATAGACGAGGTTCGGCAACAGGGCCACGCCGGCACCCGTTGCGACAAGGCTGCGGACTGCCTCAACTGATCGGGTTCTGAAAGCCACGTTTAGCTTCGCCCCGAGCGAGGACATCAACTTGGAGGTGCCTTCCTCGATCTCGTCCACCGACAGCATAATCAGAGGCTCGCGCGCGACATCGTCGAGGGTTATCGCCTCTTTGGAGGCCAGTTCATGCCCCATCGGCAGCCACAGCCGAAAGGCCGACACATCGAGCGTCTCGATCTGCATCGCGTTCCTGTTGCGCAGGTTGGATGTCACCAGAACTGCCACATCAAGCTCTCCGCCTATCAGAAGATGCTCGAGATACTCCCCGTTGTCCTCTATGGCGTTGATCTCGACCGACGGGTTAGCGCGCCGGAACCGCGAGAGAATTTCGGACAGTACGTATCCGGCAACCAGAGAAGTCACGCCGAGTGACAGCTTTCCGGTCGAGATTTCGGGGGACGGGTCAAATACATTTCGTGCGTCCGACACATCGGACAGGATTTTCTTGGCGTGGCGCAGAAACTGGTGGCCGGTATGGGTAATCTCCAGGCTCCGGGACCGGCGTAGAAACAATTCGACACCTAGGTCCCCTTCCAAGGCTTTAACCGCCTCCGTCACCGAGGATTGGGAAATCGACAGGACTTTTGCTGCGCCGGAAACCGTACCCTGTTCCGCGACGGCGACAAAAAACTGGAGCTGGCGAATAGTAAAAGCCATGCTTCTACTGTTAGCTCGTTTTCCGCATATGAAACAGAGCTTGTTGCGCCTTTTGGAGATATTCGGGGCTTTTCGTTCAGCGCCCATTTCAGAAATCTCGTCAAGTTTCATGGCCGGTTCGAACCGATGACTGGTAAAATTGACGAATTCGCCGATGGTATGGTAGCTTTTCTGTATTGGATCAGAACGGCAATGAGGCGTCAGAACATTGAAAGGCCAATGACTCGAAATGATTTTTTCGACAAGGTTTCTTGCCCTTTTATAGCAATAGGTGTTTGGCCAAAATCGACATATTTTTCTACTCTCGGTTTTCTAAAATTTGTCCAACCTTTCAGATGAACGGGACTGGCTCAAAAACGTTTGCCGCAAAATTTGTTCGAAATCATGATTTGGAGCCATCCTGAATGGTAATGGCAATTTTCTCCTCCGCACTTTTCATCAGTGCCATGCTGCTGTTCGGGTTGCAGCCGCTCTATGCGAAACTGGTTTTGCCAAGGCTTGGAGGTTCGCCTGCTGTTTGGTCGGTGGCGTTGGTGTTTTTTCAGGCGGTGCTGTTGCTTGGCTATGCATACTCCCATTTGCTCGTTACGAAACTCAAGCGCCAACATGGAGCCCTCTTGCACTTGTTCGTGCTCACCGGCGCGCTGGCATGGCTCCCGATTTCGTATCCGGTCGAATGGATGGAGGTTCCTCAATCCGGCTTGACATTCTGGGTGCTGGGTCTGTTCGCCGCGGGTGTGGGATTTCCATTCTTTGCAGTTTCCGCCAATGCGCCGATGCTACAGTTCTGGTTTTCGAAATCGGGAAACCCTCATGCCCGAGATCCGTATTTCCTCTACGGCGCCAGCAACGTCGGAAGCCTGCTGGCGCTCATCAGCTATCCTTTTGTTCTCGAACCTTTGTTGACCGTCAGTCAGCAGGGTCTGGTCTGGATGTGGGGCTATTTTCTACTGTGCTTTCTAATTCTATGTTGTTGGTTTGTTTTGGCGAAGGCACCACATAATTCTCAACGACAGTCAGAAGAAATAATTATAAAACAAATAGTTGATCGCCCGACTGCGAGCGACCGCCTAACTTGGTCGGCTCTTGCCATGGTCCCCTCGGGTCTGCTCGTGGGTGTCTCAACCTTTATATCCACCGATCTGGCTGCCGCACCTTTTTTATGGGTAATTCCGCTTGCCCTGTTTCTGGTCACATTCATTATCACTTTCGCCAGAAAGCCTGCGATCAGCCATTCCCTGAGCCTCAAATTACACGCATGGATGGTCGCGCCTGTGTTGCCCGTAATTTTCCTTGGCTGGCATGGGATTTACATATTGCCGGTGCATCTGGCGGTCTTTTTCGTAAGCGCGATGGTATGCCATGGTGAATTGATAAAGCGCCGGCCGAAAGTCGAAAACCTGACCGAATTTTACCTTTGGATGTCATTTGGCGGCGTTCTGGGCGGCTGCTTCTCAAGTCTTGTCGCTCCGCAAATCTTTGATACAGTTCTGGAATATCCAATTCTGTTACTGGCGGTTTTTTTGTGCCGGAGCGATTTTTGGCAGGCCGTAAATGAACGTAGATGGCGTCAGGGATGGAGTTTGATAGTATTCGGTTTGTTGGCCGCAGGCAGTATGTTTGAGGAAACGAAGCAAATCCTGGCAAATCTGCTTTTGGAATTTCCAACCGCCTTCTCCGTCACCCTTGCTTTTTTGGCGATCTATCTGATGTTCGGGCTGATCTATTCGGCCAAATTCCGGGTCGCCCAAACGGGGCTGGTTGGTGTGGGACTGGTGCTTGTTCTGGCATTCCACGTCAATAAATTCGACCAGAAAACAATCGAAACCAAGCGCAGTTTTTTCGGTATCAGTTCAGTTATTGCGGAAAAAGACGGAACTTTTCATATCCTTAAAAACGGAACCACTCTGCACGGCGCGGAAAGGCGCCGCGACGACCTAGGCCGCCCTGTCGAAGCACGTCCCGTTCCTCTCACCTACTACCACGACAACAGCGCACTGGTGATAGCAGTGGACGAGATCCGGAAGGCCAACGGAGGATTGTTGCAAGATGTCGCGGTCATCGGCCTCGGGGCTGGATCGATGGCATGCCACAGATTGGAAGGCGAAAACTGGCGATACTTCGAGATCGACCCGGAGGTGATCAGGATCGCCCGCAATCCGTCGAGCTTCAGGTTTCTTTCGGCGTGTGGCGAAAGCGCTGGTATCGTGGTGGGCGACGGAAGAATTATGCTTGAAAAAGAGTTGGACGATAAATTCGACCTTATTGTTCTGGATGCATTTTCGTCCGACTCAATTCCTGTTCATCTGTTAACCAGTGAAGCCATGAAAATGTATTTTGATAAGCTGAATCCTGACGGGGTTTTGGCCTTCCATATTTCGAACCGATATATGGAACTTGCCAGCATAGTCGCGTCCACGGCCGCAGAACAAAATGGTGTCACCTTTATCAGTAGTCTACGGGGGGGTCTTTGGGTGTCAGACAAAAGCGAATTCAAAAATCGCGCACTTGTTGCTGTGGTCAGCAAGGTTCCGGATAGACTTGGAGCCCTCGCCAACTCCGAACGCTGGTACAAAATTGACCGGACCCAATTTTCTGATCCTTGGACGGATGATTTTTCAAATGTGTTGAGTGCTATCTATCGAAGGTATGCAAAAGGCTTAACGGCTGAAGGGGAAGGGAATTAGCCCAAGAAAGGAATTCGGTTGATGACCGGAAATTCCCTTAGGCGCTCCAGTTTCAGGCCTCACGGAATGAAAAGCCAAATTATAGCTTGAATAGCAAATTCGCTCAAAATAGGTTTATTTTCAGGGGTGGGGAGTCGCAATTCTAATGATAATTTTTGGGGTCCGGTCGCCCTTGGCCGCGGAATATGAGGAGACTTGCCGTCGCCTTTCACGCGAAATTACTGCTTGTATAAGCATAGAAGGTGTCCCGCGCAGACTGCTTTTTCACGACTGTGCGGAAATCGACTTCAGTTTCTTCAGCAGGTGATCCTTCATGAGGCCCGAGGTTTTCTCGGCGTCGCGGCCGGACAGGGCAGCCGCAATGGCCTCGTGCTCCTCGACAGCGGCGCGCCAGCGTGCAGGTGTCAGGTTGGCTTGGTAGCGTGCGCGCTGTACGCGGTGTGCCAGAAGTTTATGCGCCTTCACCAATGTCTCGTTTCCCGCCGCGCTCAACAAGGCTTTGTGAATATCCTGATTGATGCGGAAATAGGTCGGCCTGTCGGTTTCCTCGTAAGAGCGACGCAGTTTTTCGGTCATGGTGTGGATATCTTGAAGGTTTTTTTCGCTGGCGTTCGTGGCTGCCAGTTCTCCGGCAAGGCCTTCCAGTGCCGCAAGAACCTGAAAGACTTCTGCTATTTCGGCGTCGCTTTGTTTGGTGACCACAGTCCCGCGATGCGGGATCAACTCCAGCAATCCTTCAGCGGCCAAGACCTTCAGCGCTTCTCGCAGCGGGGTCCGCGATACTCCGAATTGCTCAGTCAGCAGTTTCTCGCGGATCTTCTCGCCGGGCTGTAACTGACCCTCCAGTATCATCTGTCGCAGCCGGTTCGTGATTTCCACAGCCAAAGCGGTTCGTCCTATCGGGTCGGGTTTCGGTTGGCTCTTGTCAGGCTCCGATGAAGCTTTAAGCATACTCTGATCCTTTCCTTGGCGCTTTTTCCGAAGCTTGGTTCAAGACTTCCGCAATATGAAGGGCGCGGCGGCCGGTGCCATCCGCAATCTGGTGCCGGCAGGAGGTTCCGTTGGCGACGACCAGATCATCGCTTTTAGCCCTGCGGGCCGCGGGCAGCAATGACAGTTCGCCCATGCGGATCGAGACATCATAAGTCTCCGCTGCATATCCGAAGGCACCGGCCATGCCGCAGCAACTGCTTTCAATCGTTCGGGTTTCAAGGCCGGGAACAAGGCCGAGCGTACTGTCCATGGCGGACATGACGCCGGCTGCCTTCTGGTGGCAATGTCCATGCACATGGGCAGCACCCCCGAGTACCTCCATAGGCAAATCAAAGCGGCTGGCCTCGGCCTCGCGTGCGACAAACTCTTCGAACAGCATCGCGTTTTCGGACAGGGCGCGTGAATCGTCGCCCGGCAACAGGGTCAGGAATTCATCGCGCAGCGTAAGCAGGCAGGACGGTTCAAGCCCGACGATTGGCGTTCCGGCGCGGATATGAGGCATCAGGGCTTCCAGCGTGCGACCGGCCTCTTGCCGGGCGCGGTCGATCATGCCTGCGGCTAGATATGTGCGGCCGCAACACAGCGGCCGGCCGGATACCTCGGCGGTTGTAACGTCATAGCCTGCCCGCATCAAAACATTCAGCGCGGCGCGCGGGATGTCCGGTTCCATCCAGCGATTGAAAGTGTCCGTGAAAAGGACGACCTTGCCCCCTGTACGGGCACCATCCTTGGCAGCGACTTCGGTATCTCGGAAGAAATCGCCGCGAAAGCCGGGAAGGCTGCGTTGACGGGCGAGGCCCAGAACGCGCTCTCCCAAGGCGGCAAGCGCAGGCACCTTGTTGCGCAGCGTTATCAAACCGCGCAGCGCCACGGCAATCCTGGCATAGCGCGGCATTTCCGCGATCAGCCTTTCGCGCCGCCCATAACCGAGTTTTTGCCCGCGCTGATACAGCACCTCGGTCTTCATCTTCGCCATGTCGACGCCTGTGGGACATTCCCGCTTGCAAGCCTTGCAGCCGACGCAGAGCTTCATTGTCTCTGCCATCTCGTCGGAAAACAGCGCGTTTTGGCCCAGCTTTCCCGACAGCGCCAGACGCAGGGTGTTGGCGCGGCCGCGGGTCACGTCGCGTTCGTTGCGGGTGACACGGTAGCTGGGGCACATGGCGCCGCCCGCCTGCTTGCGGCAGGCGCCGTTATTGTTGCACATCTCGACCGCGCCCTGAAATCCGCCGCCGGCACCGGTCCAGTCCGACCAATCATGCCCGGTTTTCAGATCGGCAAAATTGTAATCCGGCGGATAGCGCAGCAAGCTACGGTCGTCCATCTTGGGCGCTTGCACGATCTTTCCGGGATTCAGGCGTGTTTCGGGGTCGAAAGTCTGTTTGACCTCCTCGAAGGCGCGCAAAATACGCTCGCCGAACATCTTGCCGTGAAATTCCGACCTTACGATTCCATCGCCATGTTCGCCGGAATGCGAGCCCTTGTATTCGCGCACCATTTCGAATGCCGCCTCTGCGATTTCGCGCATGGCATTGACGTCTTTTTCCAGTTTAAGATTGAGGACCGGGCGTACATGCAGGCAGCCTTCGGAGGCATGGGCGTACCATGTGCCTTCGGTGCCGTGCCGGTGAAAAACTTCCGTCAGGCGATCGGTGTAGTCGGCCAGATGCTCCAGCGGAACGGCGCAATCCTCGACGAAGGACACGGGTTTTCCGGCCTCTTTCATCGACATCATGATGTTGAGCCCGGCCTTGCGTAATTCGCCGATGTCCGCTGCCAGTGTCATGTCCCAGACCTCGACAACACCGCCTTCATGCGTGCCGCCCCGGCCGAATCCATAGCCAAGATCGGCCATGGTATCCTGAAGGCGGCGTATGTTTTCTTCGTTTTCTTTCTGGCTGTCCGCGAATTCGACGAAAAGCATCGCTGCAGGGGTCCCGCGCACGAATTGCTCAAGGGTGCGGGCGTAAATCGGAATGGATCGCGCCAGACCGATCATAGTGCTGTCCACCAGCTCCACCGAGGTCGGGCCGAGAGCGACGAGCGCCGCAGATGCTTCCATCGCGGC
>JAHEFH010000195.1 GCA_024640245.1 Paracoccaceae bacterium
GAGTTTTGTCTGACAGCGCCCATTACAACTTTGGTGCACCCAAAGCTCGAATGACAC
This sequence comes from Paracoccaceae bacterium, assembly GCA_024640245.1. Classification (GTDB taxonomy): domain Bacteria; phylum Pseudomonadota; class Alphaproteobacteria; order Rhodobacterales; family Rhodobacteraceae; genus Amylibacter. Next base: position 58 of record JAHEFH010000195.1, read on the forward strand.
TTCTGGCGGCTTGGACCAATGGATCGTGGGTCTCCTTAAGGATCGCCACGCGGTCAAACCGAGCAGGATCACGAAGAACAGCTTCGCGCAACGCCTGACCAAATGCCATGCGCAACTCGGTACCGATGTTGAATTTGCAGATGCTGGAACTTCTGGCCAGCGCGCTGCGCTGGGCCACGGGAACGCCCGAACCGCCATGGATCACGAGCGGAACTACAGTTACCGCCTCGATTGCACGGATGCGGGCCTCGTCCAGGCCGCCCTGCTTTTCCTGTTGCAGATGCACGTTGCCGACTGAAATCGCCATAGCGTCGACCTTCGTCTCGCGGGCAAATCGGGTCGCTTCTTGCGGATCGGTACCCGCAGACCCCTCGCCGCCGGAATATCCGACGAACCCGATCTCTCCTTCGCATGAGATACCGGCCTTGTGCGCCATCTCCGCAATCGCGGCGGTTTCGTCAATATTCTGATTCAATGGCTTGCGCGAACCGTCATACATAAGCGAGGTAAAGCCGCTATCCAGCGCCTGCCGGCATTCCTCGGCGGTATAGCCGTGGTCCAGATGCGCCACGACGGGGACGCTGGCTTGTTCAGCCAAATAACGGAACATTTTTCCCAAAACCGGAAGCGGCGTGTGTTCACGGCAACCGGGACCGGCCTGCAGTATCACAGGCGCGCCTTCGGCCTCGGCAGCGGCCACATAGGCGCGCATGTCTTCCCAGCCCAGCGTCACAAGGCCGCCGACGGCGTAGCCGCCCTTCAGCGCGGATTGCAGGACTTCGGTGAGCGTCGCAAGCGTCATTTGAATTTCGCAATCATGTCTTTGATGCCGGGAATGGTTTCAACCTGATAGGCATGGGTCGGCTGGAAATACTGGACCAGAGATCGCTGGCTGAGACCACCGAGGATCGTGAAGTAATACATCTCGTAACCCGGCAGGACAGCGCAGGGATGATAGCCTTTGTCCAGACAGATCGTGGAACCGTCGACGACGTGATAGGCGTCGCCCGGCTCGTTATCGACCCGCTGCAACATTTGCAGGCCGGACCCGTGATTGGGGCGGAAACGGAAATTATAGGTCTCGTCATGCCGAGTCTCGTCCGGCAGGCGGTCGGTGTCGTGCTTGTGTGACGGGAAACCTGACCAGCCGCCCTGCCCCACGGTATAAAGCTCGCTGACCAGCAACCGGCCGACCTTGCCATGCTGCTTCTGTCCGAGGATATGCTTGATCTTGCGGTGCGTCTTGGTGTCGTCCGACCCATACTGCACCTTGTCGATATCGCCTGTTCGAACGTCGAACGGTTCCAGCACCTTGTCGTATTTCGCGCCGGCGACGAAAGTCTCGGCGGCGTCCGATACGCAGGTGATCGTGACTTTTGCCCCGACTGGGACGTAAACGCCCTCCGGCTCGCCGTCCCAGACATCGACGCCGCGATTACCCACAGCGGTGTAGACCACGCCCTCGACATCCACGTCGACGGAGCCGGTCGCGGGCACGATACAGGTCTCATAGCCCGGCACCTGATATTCGAAGGCCTCGCCCTTCTTCAATTTTACGATGTTGAAGTAATTGAGCGGCACGGTCGGATTGTCTACGTCCACAATCGGCTGATTGCGATTGTCGTATGGCGCTATGTGCATCTGGGTCGTCCTTTCAGGAATCCGAGGGGCCGGGATGCGAGGACAGAAATGCCTCAAGCTCTTCGGTTGTGGGCATGGCCGGGGCGCAGCCGACGCGGGAAACGACGATCGAGGCACAAGCCGATCCTCGCAGAACAGCGTCTTTAAGGCTGTGACCGGATGCAAGCGCGGCGATGAAGCCCCCCATGAAACTGTCACCTGCTCCGGTCGGTTTCAAGGCATCCACGGGATAGATACCGGTTCGGAATTCAGTATCCGGCGTGATCGTGATCGCGCCCTCTTCGCCCATCTTATAAACGACGATCTGCGCCGTGGTCCGGGCCAGCTCCCGCGCCTTGTCGAGGCCTTTTTCGTATCCGCCGGCCATGAAACCGAATTCGATATCGTTTCCGATGATGATGTCGCACATCGCGGCGGCGCGGGAATAGGTTTCGGCCGCGACTTCTGCGGAAGGCCAACTGTAAGGGCGGTAATCCACGTCGAAGATCAGGGGCAGTCCAGCCTCCCGCGCCAGATCGAAGGCATGGAATGTCGCGCCGCGCGACGGCTCCGCGGCGAACACAGTGCCGGTGGTGATCAGGGCGCTGTAGGGCGCGTAGTCGACCGCAGCGACATCCGCCAGCGTCATTTCGAAATCGGCGGCGCCGTTGCGATATATGACCGACTGGTGATCCTCTACCCGGGTTTCAACCACGGCGAGAGAATTGCGCGCCTCTCCTCCCACTCGACGGACATGCGTTCTGTCGACGCCGTATTTGTCCAATTCGTTCTGCGCAAATCGGCCGATAGCGTCATCCGCGACGCTGGTAACCAGAGCGGACCGCCCGCCGTGCCGGTTGATGGCGACGGCGATATTGGCCGAAGATCCGCCAAGGCAGGCAAAGAACTGTTGGGCCTCTTCGGTTTTCGTGCCGGGTGGATCCGGATACAGGTCCATTCCGGCCCGCCCGATGACGAGGAAGTTATTCGCCTGAATGCGCTCCAGATTTGCCATCAGACGCCCCTGCGCTGCCGTTCGCGGGTCGCTTCCCAGTCTTCATGCGCGGCGCGGACTTTCGGGTCGTCGGTTATGTGCGGGGTGCCGACTTCCCACCAAGTGTGGCCTTGCGCCGTCCAGCCCTCATAGGCGTCAACTTTCATACAGATCACATAAGTCTTGTCGGATGCCTTGGCGCGGTTGAAAGCCTCGCCCAGTTCGGCCGGATTGGCAACGGTCTCGGCCGTGGCGCCCATGGCTGCTGCGTGGGATTCGAAATCTACGGCAAACGGCTCAGGTATCGTCGGGCAATCGGCGAGCAGGTTGTTGAAACTTTCGTTTCCAGTGTTGTTCTGCAGCTTGTTGATCACTGCGAAACCGCCGTTGTCCAACAACAGGATGATCAGCTTTTTCCGGCTCAGGACAGAGGAATAAACGTCAGAGTTCAGCATCAGATAGGAGCCGTCGCCGACAAAGACGATCGTGTCCTTCTCCGGCTCGCGTTCCGACTGGGCGATACGCGCGCCCCAGGCGCCCGCAATCTCGTAACCCATGCAGGAAAAGCCGAATTCCACATCGACGGTGCCGATGTCCAGCGTGCGCCAGTTTGCCGTGACCTCGGCAGGCAGACCACCAGCCGACGCCACCACCCGATCGCGGCTATCGCAGAGCGCATTGACCACGCCGATCGCCTGCGCATAAGAATTTGGCCGGTTGCCGTATGACACGTTCTTCTCGACATATTCGTCCCAGTTCTGCCGTTCTGTCTGGGCCGCCTTGGTCCAACCGTCCGGTGCGGCATAGCTCTGCAAGGCGCTGCCAAGCGCTGTCAGCGACAGCTTGGCATCACCCACAACGGGCAGCGACAGATGCTTACCGGCGTCGTGGCGCGCGGCATTTATGGATATGATCCGCGCGTCCTTGGCGAAAGCCGTCCAG
>JAHEFH010000081.1 GCA_024640245.1 Paracoccaceae bacterium
GGGCGACAGTGGCTTTAAACCTGTCTGAGAAGTTCCGTCGTTTCGTCATTCTCGCATCCATTCTTCCGGGTTGGATACATCTTAGCACACTGTCCAAACTTGCCGGACCACTTCACTGGGCATCGGCAAGGCAACGGCGCAGAGGGCGTTAAAGTAACTCGAGGCAAAGGGCTTTCGGGTGTTGGTCAAGGAAGGCAACTGGTTTCACCGCCGGGCGCACGAATGGCGGCTGACCACGAAAGCGGTTCACACGGTCAAAGGAAAGGTTGCTCCGACTAACGACTGGCGAAGCTGGAAGCCCGCGAAAAAAACAGAACACGGCTCCAGAACGGAACCGTCAGCCCGTCGCATGGTTCCGAAACAGAACCCAAGGGGCGTTGATGGTTCCAAACTAGAACCCGTCAGCGCCCTTTTTGGCCCACCGCTTCGGTGCTGGAATGGAACTCTAATATAAACCACTCCCCTAAGTAGCAGAGCACAAGCAGGAAAAGTCCAATGACGGGCGATCCAAATTTGGGTAGCAGAGCAAACATCACCGATCCTCTCACTTTCGAAAGGTTATTCGTCCGGGATCGGCGGGACTGCGGCAAGAAAATAGGATTCATTGCCCACCCCACACACGGTGCCCGAAACTTTGCCTGTCTCAATATCAATCAGCCAAACAATACTGCTGCCTGCTCCGGCCTTGGCCCCGCCGATGACACATGCCAAGCCACCAGACACGGCAATGCCTCTTGGCCGAGAAGGACCACCGTCTGGCGCCCGGGGATATAGCCGATGACGTTCCGCCGGTTTCCCCGCCAAAGCAGCCTCGACATCAAGGATTGAGATAACGTTAGTTCGAAAGCACGATACAACCAGCAGTTTTCCGTCCTCGGAAAATGCCACTGCAAAGGGACGGCTCTGCATGGTTTCATCCGTTCCACCCACTGGAACGCGCGCGACCTCGGCATCGGACCGACCCGACGCCGCGCGCTCCACATCGATGAGCGAGATGGTAGAGCCTTCGTATACTTGGGACATGCTTTCGCGTGATGCAATTGCGACGAGCGTGCCGTCAGGGCTGAGCGCCATGCCGAACGGCCCGGTTTCCACAGATACGCGGTTGATCTCGGCATCCGGAGCTCCGGACAAAACCGCTTTGAGTTTCAGAACGGACACGTCGCTAAAGCCACCGTTGCCAACAAAGACGATCCCCCCGAACAGCGGAGAAATCACGATGCCGGTGGGGTTCGGATAATGGCCAAAAGTTTCATGCGGGCTATCGTGTTCGCTTGGGGTCGTAGCCGGATGATTTGGGTTCAATCTCAGCGGCACGCGCGCCGAAACTTGCCGAGACCTGACATCAATAACGGTCAATTCGTCGCCGCCGTCTTCGCTGCCCGCCGCTTCGCCGCAATTGACAAGCAAAGCAGCGCCATCCGGGGTAAGCGCGCAGCCCACCGGCCCGGTTCGACCCGTGGAGACAAATTCCTCGACAGCCCCAAGGCCGTCATTGTTGGCCGGATCCACCGCTGCGGCGACATCGAGAACTGTCACCAGCCCGGGGTGCCCGTGTTGATATGCGGCCGCTGCCGCTGGCGAGGCAGCTCCGGAGTGGCAGACGATGTAGGCGTAGCGTGCCTTCGCGTCGATTGCGACCATAACGGGCTGTCCGCTTGCACGGGCATCAGGTACGTTGTCGCCGTCAAGATCGAGGTCAGGCGTGACGCGGGGGCGCGAGATGACGGCGCGAGAAGTTCCGTCGCTCTCGGGTAGCAGCGCTTTGTCAATGTCCACGATGGCTACGTTGTCGTCCCATCGCCCGCTGACGATCAAATGCCTGGCGGAGCCCGTCACCGGCACATCTCTCTAGGTCGATAGTCAAACAATACTGCACTCCGCAAACTTGTCTGGGCAAACTGATCTTGCAATTGATGCCCAGCGCACTCAGTTTCAAAAAGTGGATGCATGCCCCTTGAAGCGCTGGTAACGCCTTTCCGGACATTTGGAGCCACATCGATTTCGGCGACGTCGCAATCCATGGTCCATCGCACGGAGATCGCCATCGAAAATTCAAGCCCGTAATCGACTCCGATCCTTCGTTGAGTAACCATATTTGGAGGCCTTTCTGATTTTATAATTGCGGGCTAGTTTCGCATGAAGTTTGGCAGCCATGTTGCCACCGCCGGTACCGCGATCGCAAATAGCAAGAATGCAATGATACCCAGGAAAAACGGCGTGTTTGCCCGCATCACCCGAATTTGGTCGACCTTTGCTATTCGCCCCGCGATAATCAGCGCGATCGCCATCGGGGGTGTCACTTGGCCAATCACCACAGCGATAACCATCAACACCCCAAAATGCACAAGATCGATGTTATAGGCAATCAGCGTTGGCAAAATGATTGGCAACAAAACTGGAATCAATGGATCGAGGATCATACCAGCAAGGATTGCCAATATCACCAGCGCCAGGATCCGCATGAAATCGCTGTCATAGAAGACCAAGACGTCAATCAGCTCTACAAGGAAATCCGGCACACGGGCGTTCGTCAAACCGGCCCCTAGCGCGAACGAAAGTCCAACAATGATCAACAGTTCACCGCTCATCTGAACCGCGTTTACCAGTACTCGATATAGGCCTTTCAGATCCAGGGCGCGGTGCACGAACATCGCGAGGATCAACGCATAAACCACAGCAAATGCGCCGGCCTCTGAGGGAGTAAAGATACCCAGCACAAGCCCCCCGACGATGATGAGAGGCATTCCAAAAGAAAGTAGCGCACGCTTTCCTGTTCTGAAGACCTCATGCATCGAAAATGCGGCATAGGGGAGCCAGCCTCGTTTGCGAGAAAGATATGAAATGATCAGCATCTGGCTAAGGGCAAGCAGTAATCCAGGAATGACTCCTGCCAGAAACAGCGCGCCAAGCGAAACACCGGTAACAGCAGAATAAAGGATCATTGGTGAACTCGGCGGAATCATGGGACCGATCCCGGACGACGAAGCAGTCAGGGCTGCGGAAAAATCAGCCGGATAGCCGTTCTTCTCCATCTCGGGAATGACAATCGACCCGGTCCCTGCGAGGTCTGCGGTGGAAGAGCCGATCATGCCACCGAAAAACATACTGGTCATCACGTTGACATGTGCGAGACCACCGCGAAGTGACCCGACAATCGCGCGCGCAAATTCGAACAGGCGTCCGGAAATACCTCCAGCATTCATGAGTCCGCCCGCCAGGACGAAAAGTGGCAAAGCGATCAGTACAAATCTGCCCAGACCAGACATCATCGTCTGCGGCATGGTCATCATCCATGCATTCGAAAAGTAGTAGTTAAAGAAAACGGATGCAGCGATTGACACCAGCATCGGAATACGCAGCACAAGCAGAATACAGAGAAGTAAAACGGATAGGCCGGCACCTGCCAAGGGGGTCATTTCCAGCTGCTCCCTTTGAAGTTGGCACGCTGTCGTGCTCGCCATTCGCGGAAGAATTCCGCAATGTATGCCATGGCCGCACCGGCGGTTCCAGCGACAAGGGCAGAGGTGGAAACGCCCATGGGAATGTTTGCATAAAGTGCGACATCGCCACCAAAGAATATGACGAACTGCAATGATACATAGGCCATAAAGCCGAGAGTTAAGACGTTCAGTGCATAGCCGCCATAAGCGATCGCTGGTTGTAAAGGGACCGGTATTTTCTCAAAGAAAAAATCGATGCGGATTACAGTACCACGCCGGACTGACAAGAAGACACCCGTCATTGCAAGCCAGGGCATGGTCAATTGCACCACTTCCTCTGCCCAACTAAAGCTGTGGTTTAGAAGGTATCGGGACGATGCGTTCAGAAAGACCACACCCACGATACCAACCAGTGCGCCTACACCTGCGATCTCGACGACCCTGTTGATGAGCCGATCAAACAGCGGAAGCCCTGCATCCGGATCAGTAAGTTCCATACGCCGCGCCGTGGCTTCAATTTTCTCCACGATTTCGTCGATTTCAGTCGATTTTTCGGACTCATGCGAGGTTCCAGACATCGCGCTTCCTGTCTATTTGGTGAAAGTGATTTCGCCATAAAATTTTCTTGGCAGCCTTGTAGCTGTCGGGTGATCGGGAAAGCCTCGACTGAGACTTTCCCACAACAGAGCCAGCGCTGTCGATTATTTATTGGCAGCCGCGATGAATTCGGCTGTGAACTCCGGCCCCGCGATCTTACCAATTTCAGTTCCGATCTGGGCCGCTACTTCCTTGAATGAAGCTGAGTCAATCTCGTTGAACTGAACACTTGGCGATCTTTCACGGATCACGGCCTCAAGGCTTGCATCGTTGTCGGCACCGTATTGGCGGCTTGAAATCGAAGCGGCACGGGCGGCTCTATCTATCTGCATCCGTTGTTCATCGGTTAGTGAATCATAGCGACTCTTGTTCATCACGAACGTGATTGGCGTGTAGACGTGGCGCGACAGAGAAATGTATTTCTGCACCTCATCCCAAGACCATTTTGCAATATTTCCAAATGGATTTTCCTGTCCGTCAATCACACCTTGCTGGAGAGCAAGATAGACTTCGCCAATGTTCATTTTGATAGGCGACGCACCAAGCATTTCGAAGGACATGATCCGTGTCTGGCTTCCAGGAGTTCGTAGCTTGACTCCTTCAAGATCTGCCGGCGTCACGATCGGACGCACATTGTTTGTTATGTTGCGAAAACCAATCTCACCGAACCCAAGAATTTTCAGCCCGGCGTTTTCCTGAAATGACTGGTCAAGCGCCGCCCCGATGGGTCCGTCCAGTACCGCAGAAACCTGCTCGCGGCTGGAAAAGAGGAAGGGAATATCGAAGACTGCAAATTTCTTGTCGAGTTGGACGGCATCCGACCCTATCGGAATGACGTCAAGCTGCCCGGTGCGAACCTGCTGCATGTGAACGATCTCGTCGCCCAAAGTACCGCTGTCAAAATATTCAATATCGACGGCGTCTCCCATTTCTTCTTTTAGTGCGTCACGGAATGCCGCCAGCATCTGCTGGGTCGACGCCCCAGGGGTGCTTTCGACCGACATTCGAATTTTTAGGCCTTGTGCAGACGCCGACGTCGTTGGCGTGAAAGCAAAGGTTGCCGCCGTCACTGCAAGACCAAACATTTTCTTGAAATGTAACAAAGTTAATTCCTCCCAGTTGTATTCAAGTTAGCGTATAAGCGCCCGTCTATTGCCTTAGTCCCAAGGATAAAATCTCAGTCGTTTTTCCTTACGGGTGGCTTATAACGTCGTAATCTTGGGCTCTGCTCAAAAAAATTGGGGTTGTTTATCCATGACCCGAGATTGTATGTGCGATTATTTGGCCTGTCACCAAAAAACATATTATCTCGTCGGACGTCAGAGGTTTTGGGCCTGAAAGCAGCCTGATCCAAGAGAGTAACTGGGTCATCTGGGTGGATTAATTATGCGCGGATTTGCAGTGTTACAGCGACCGCGTGACTGTCCCTGTCGGGCAGTGCGGTGCGGGTGAGATTTGAACTACACACCCGCTACTCCGACGCGGAGCGCCTGTCCGTTGCACAAGCGGAAATGGCGCTGGGCATCGGCAGGGCCACCTCCTGGCAGGCATTTGCAGAACTTCAGGAAAAAGCTTCATCGTGCTGGCGACAGATGGCAGTCGGCACCACCGGTCGACGAATGACTCGCGAAGCTGGCAGCCGAAGTGAAAAGCAAAATGCTGCACCGGACCGCCAACCCGTCGCATGTTGCCGTAATAGAAACCAAAACGATGGCGGCATTGACAGGGGTACAATGCCGGTTCGGTCCAGTTTTGGAAACAGTCTTGGCCCGGCATCGGGGATAGGGCCGCAAAAAGCGCGGTTTGCACCCGAACCAGAGTTGGCATCACCTAAACCAAGGGTTTAGCTTTCGGTTTTTGGACTGGGGGTCAATAGCTTTTACCGTGTGTTTCTATTTCTTGTCACTCATCCCAAGGCGTCCAAACACGCTCAAAGGGATGTTTCAGAAAAACAAAGGATATGACACATGAAAAAGACCATAACAGCAGCAGCCTTCGCCGCCTTCGCTTTTGCCATGCCAGCACTCGCAGGAAATGTCGAACTGACGGACACCAACAAGACAGCGATCACCGAATTGCTGACGGCTGATGGCTATCAAGTGGGAAAAATCAAACTAGAGGACGGCTTGTATGAAGCTTATGCAAAAAAAGACGGCGAAAAATTCGAGGTGATGCTTGATGGCGATTTCGCAATCGTAGAAATCAAAAAAGGCTAGTTAAGCAACGGTGCGCGGTCCGCGCAGGACCGCCCCACACCACTAATTTCTACGATGAGGTCATTATGACAAGAATAAAGATTTGGGATCCGGTCGTGCGGATTTTTCATTGGTCACTAGTTGGCGGCTTTGCAGCGAATGCGCTCTTTGTAGATAGTGAAAGCAATCTGCATTTGATGATCGGCTATGCGATTATCATGCTCGTGGCTGTCCGTTTGGTTTGGGGGTTTGTCGGATCACAATACGCCCGCTTTACCTCATTTCCACCCTCGGCCAATGATGCGATGGCTCAGGTGCAAGACATGGTCACTGGCCGCGTAACGATCCACAAGGGTCATACGCCTCTGGGTGCGCTGATGATCTACAACCTGCTTTTCACTCTTGCCGTGATCGGGCTTTCGGGGTGGTTGATGACGACGGATATGTTTTGGGGTGTTGAATGGCCCGAAGAACTGCATGAAGTGGCTGTCAGCTGGGCCGAGTTCTCTGTTGTCCTTCACATAGCAGCTGTTATCTTTGAAAGTATCCGCACCCATGTAAACCTCCCTCGTGCGATGGTAACAGGCTATAAAGATATTCCGTAAGCCAAAAGGAAACGCCGATGAGCCCTCCAGCCCTCTCGCCTCCTGCGATCGATACCCCCTGGTTCCTCGCCATCCTGATCATATTGCAGTGCTTTTGCTCTGTATTTTTCGTCTCGGATGTGATGATGGATATCGGTGCGCCGGACCGGGAGGTCGTTCACCTCTTTACCGAAGCAATTGCCACTCTGGCTCTTATCGCGGCCATCATCATCGAACTGCGCTATATGCTTGTACTCCTGAGGACCAAGGCGCGACTCGAGCAGAGCGTTCACTTGGCGTCGGCTGCAGTTTCGGACGTTATTGATGCGCATTTCGACTTTTGGAACCTTTCTCCTGCCGAACGTGACGTTGCGACTTTTCTTGTCAAAGGAATGAGCATTTCTGAAATTGCGGAGTTGCGAGGCAACAAGGAAGGAACCATCAAGGCTCACCTTAACGTCATTTACCGTAAATCCGGGACAAAGAACCGTGGTGAAATGCTATCTGAATTGATCGATGTCCTGATCAGTTTGAAGCCCGGCAAAACGGCTCCAAATTAATCGGATTGGTTCGACTAGTTCGAATTAACGTCCTAATTCGTTGAAAATGACATTCGTTTCAGAGACTGAAATACTTTGGCAGAACACCTGATCAAGCAGATTAAGCTCGGTTCTCAGCGATGCTATAAACGAGCTAAACGCCGCTACAGAATGTAGGTATTTACTAAGTTGCATTTCTAAGGGCTTGGTGTGCCAACCAATAGACTTATTAGACTAGTACGGTCCGTGCTGCGTGATTGGACCACCGGAATACTCTGACGCCAGCACCGTTTCCCCGTTAATATTATAGCTCACTGGATTGTTGCCTCCATCAGCATTCGTATAAATCGGCGTTCCATTGGGATCGGTCATGCCGCTGAAATAAAAACCTTCTGGATTGTTTTCGGCGATGGCGCTAAATGCCGCCGCTTCCGAACCGGCAGCAGCCAGATATTCATCCCAAGTTGCCGGACCGATATCCGTACCGGCGCCTGTGTCGGCACCTGTGTCGGCAGGGCTTTCAGCCCCCGTTGAGCCTCCACTGGATTCGCGGAGCGCCGATGCCGATGTTACCAGCGTTTCATCAATCGCCGAAGCTGCATCTTCCAGCCCCGAACGGATGATACCCACAACGATACCGCCGATGATCACCAACGCCGCCGTCAACACGACCCAGTCCACTGTCACGGCACCGGAGTCATCCTTAAATCTGTCGAGCTTATCCATCTTTCTTTGCCCCGGGAATTACCCATATTTCAAATATCCACACGTCACCGGTCAAAATTAAACGTCTGTATTTTTATGATAAATTTGACTTCAGGCAGAAATAAGGCGCGCTTTTTAGGCCTTGTAGCTTGGACACAAGGGATTTCCGCTGAACTTACTCATCCGTTTGCCCGATCCAAACACTGCCTGACGGTTATATTCGACAGCCTCGGACGCAATTACCTTATCGTAGAAAGGCGAAAGCGCAAACTCCCGCTCTTGGATGAGAGTTCCACCTGATGTTCGTCAAGAAATGGGACCGAGCAACAAAACTCGAACCGGCAGGGTGTGATTCAACCCCACTAAGCCACTAAAACAGCCCCAAACAGGGCCGTGTTTTCAGTCGGTAAAGATGGCGGTACTCCCAATCCGATCCATTACCGGAAACGTTACTCGTCAACGTTGGCGCCGCTCCCCTTACCGGGGCTTGAACCTTCCGACCCATTACCGCCACCGTTATTCGCATGGCTTCCTCCACCACGACTCGGGTCAGTGGTACCGCTAAGGTCAGTGGTGCCGCTAGGAACATCAATTGCTGCAAGAACTTCGGGCTGTGGAAGTTTTTTTGACAATTCTGAGGCCCCGAAACACCAAATGCCGGTTCAGGTTCAGCATAAATCAGAGTACCATCTTTCATGTGGGAAATAATCATTGGCGGGTCGCAATTTATTTCCGGTTCTGGTGCTGGCGCACAAGCCGCCAAAAACAAAATCGGAATACCGACACCCCCCACCAAACGCAAAAATCTCTTCATAACAACACCCCCCTCAAAGTGTGTCCGCTGTTCAACGCGGATTAAATTTCGGCCACTTGAACTCAATTTAGATGAAAATGGAGCCAACTTTTTGGTAAGTGCATACAAATAATGCAAATAGTTTGCGGCACCTTCTAGTCATTTACTTACAACCGGTAGAAAAATACTTGGCAAAACACTTTTCTTAGACAAGATCCTGGAACGACTCTTGCGTTTCAGCGCGCTTGAGACGCTGGGCCTTCCACCGCTGGTCAGCCGCTTGATTGTCAAAAAACAGGCAAGTTATCTCGCTTCGCAGTTGTCGCAGGATTGGTACAAGCCAATATGGAAAGTGGTTTCCGCAATGACTCCGAAAAGAAAGTCACAAAAGCATTTTACTCCTCCCTGATACAGGGCAGCATCACATTCCGACTTTTTGGCACCAGTTCAAACACAAATGGTTGGCAGGACAACAATTCCCCGATCATAAAAATTCTGACGCCGCATAAATTGCGTAACCAAATAAATCTTCCAGCCCAGTTAAAAGAGCGATCAGTGATGGACCCAAAGGTGCACCGGTACTCGCGACGACACGTCGAGCAAGGTGCTATGCATTTGCAAGGCAACGGCTTTTTTCTAAATTCGGCTGAAAACAATTTCCGTTTCTCGGTTCGGCTGTTACAGTCCTCATGGTTACTGTTCGTCTCAAGAACGTCCCACTAACTCGAGGCACTGAATGCCTCTTAAAATAGGAGAAGTTGATGTATCGAAAAATACTGATTGCAACCGACGGTTCTGATCTGGCACTCAAAGCCGTTGATCACGGCGCGGAACTTGCCAAGAACACTGGGGCTAAGGCCATTATAATTACAGTAACCGAGAGCTGGTCTGGGTTCGATATGGCCGAAGACTTCGAGAAGGGCGTTACAAATCCGATCGAGGTTTACGAAGCAGCTGCTGACAAGTCGTCCGAGAAAATTCTCTCCGAGGCCAAGGCGGCAGCCGAGGCACACGGCATCAAGTGCAAGACGCTCCATATCCGCGACAGCCATCCCGCCGAAGGTATAATCGAGGCCGCAACCGAACAGGGATGTGACCTGATTGTCATGGCATCCCACGGTCGCCGCGGCCTGAACCGGATGATGATGGGCAGTCAAACGGCGGAAGTCATAGCGTACGGAAAATTACCCGTTCTGGTTTTGCGCTAACGGGTAAGCCCGCTTATCGTGTGGCCGGCCGCGCCAAATGAGTCTGTGACGAGACATTGACCCGCGGTTGACCCGAATAGCGGGCAATCTCCCCTTCGCGACCTGACGGTGCAACTGTCAGGCAGATCGCAAGCGTGCTCGTAGACCAAGCGCAAAACCGGTTGTCCGGCGTCCAGAGTTTCGAAATGCCGGATGACCCGCGCTGTCCTCTTGAAAACGGTTGCGCGACGGCAGCGTCCCGCTCCTGTTCAGTTGCCGACAAAGTCCCCGAGAAGCAACAATGAGCCGGTTGCAGTATCGTCAACCAGAACCACCCCACCGACTTCACCGGCGCCCGGACCGTAAAAACCGCCCGCAGTCGTGACTGTTTCCGCTCCGGTTAGGTCAGTCGTGATTTGTACGCTGGAAAGGTCCGCGGTGCCGCCGGAAAAAGTGTTGCCGGAAATTTCGGCATCGTTGATCGACACGGTTGCAACATTGCTCACATTCGCAGGCGCACCCAAGCCGTCAGTCCGCGTTCCGTCGAGCGATGAAAAGGTCGCGTCAAGACCCCCTGCGCCGAAGTCGGCGGTCACCGACGCGGTTCCCACGAGATCATATAGCGAAGTCCCATCGACAATCAGAAAGTTCGTTGTTCCGGAATAGGTAGCCGTCACATGGTTTCCCGGAAGATCGGCGAGTGCGGTCGGCGTTCCGAGAACGCCGAATGAAGGATTGCCAAGCAGCGGCTCTGCAGAAAAAGTCGCTACGTAGTCAGTCGTACCATCAACAATCGTAACAATGCCACCGTCATCAAGCGTGACGATCGTGCGGTTTCCATTAACGTCGCCAGCCAGACCACCACCGGTCACCCGATCGTTTGCCCTGTCCAACGATCCGCTGCCGGACGTGATGATCAAAGTGGTAGTGTCCAGGCCGTGCACCGTCAGGACGCTGGTCGCCTGCGACGTCGGATCAAACAAGGCGGTATAATCCTGAGACACCTCACCCCCGCCCGTTTCCGATCCACCGCAAGCAAAAAGCGGCAGCATGAGGGCGGGAAGACAGGCCTTCAAAAAGATGCGCATGTTAGAAATCCTCAAACCAGAAGAAGCTCGTCCGCGCTCAGAACCGGCACGAAATCATCCGCGCTCAAATCTGTGACGGAGAGCCCGTAAAAAACAATTGTAGTGCCCTGATCGGAAAATGTTGCAGTGCCAGACTGGTTCGTCAAATGGGCAAAGGCCTGTTCCGGCGTGGTGTAGCCGAAACCGGACAGGACCACGGTATCCAGGCCCGACTGGAAGTCGGTCCCGGTCACTGTCGAGTTCGTGGGCGTGACATAATTGACCGACACAACTCCGATCGTGTCAGTGCCGTCCGCTGGATTGAACACGAACTGGTCAGCGCCTCCGCCACCCGTCAACAGGTCATTGCCGCTGCCGCCCTGCAAGACATCGTTTCCGAAAAAGGTTCCGCTGATATCGCCGATCAGTATGTCGCGTCCTGCATTGCCATAAAGGCTGTCTGCGCCGATACCGCCGGTCAGGATATCGTTTTCCGACCCTCCGTAAAGAGCGTTGCCGCCAGAAAATGCCGACACTATGTCGTTTCCGGAATTTCCCGACAGGGTATCCGTGCCAAAGGGATCCACAATCTTGTCAGCACCACCGTCGCCGGAAACGACATCGTCGCCTGAACCGCCGTTGAGTGTGTCCGCCGCATCGCCACCACTGATCGTATCACTGCCCCCATAACCGAAAATCAGGTCTCCACCACCGTTTCCGGTCAGGATATTATCGGCAAAATTGCCGAAGATGCGATCTATGCCGGACCCGCCGATTGCATTCTCAATGACAGTTCCTACTGCGATCGAGAGATTTCCAATTGCGCCGCCGATATCCGAAAGAGAAGGCGCGGTATCGGCGCCCGATGATAGCGCAAGATTGATGGTCTGATTGGCAGAAAAACCGCTGAAGTCCAGCGTATCGATACCACCGCCGTCAACAATCGTGGTCGCTGTGATATGCGCAAAACTGGCATAGCTCGCCCAGATATCGCTGGTGTCCGAAGGGATGTTCGTATTGAACCCGTAAACGGTATCGCCGAGGAACGCATGATCGACACCGTATCCTTGCGGCCCATACAGGCTATCAAGAGCAATCCAGTCGACCGCCATCGGCCCTTGCAGAAACAGTTCGGAGGCGGAGATATAAGTGTTTTCCGCTTGGCTGAAGTACGACATTATCGACGCCTGCCAACTGTCGTTAACGAATATGTTGTCCACGCCGTATGTCCCAAAGCTGTTATATGGACCGAGATGGCCCAATCCGAGCGCATGACCTATTTCGTGGAAGAACGCTTGCAGCGTGTAGTCGTTGTATGAGGAGGTCCCGCCGGACCAGGATACATTTACGTTGACAATAGCGTAGTCGATGAACCCTGAGGAGGGATCATACGATGTACCACTGTACGCGCCCGAACCGTTATCACTAAAAAACAAATCCACTTCATTGCCGGTTGATGTGGTTTCTGTGAAGGTTATGCCCAGAACCTCTCCATAAATTTTGAAGACCTCGCGAACCAGATCGGCGCGGGCGTCGGTCAGGCCGTTCGCATCGCCTGAATAGCCGGAAACATTAAAAAGAAGCTCCCCGTTATTAGCCGAAAAACCTGACGTTCCAAGATTGAACATCTGCTGGCTTTCACCGGCATAA
>JAHEFH010000082.1 GCA_024640245.1 Paracoccaceae bacterium
CACCCAGAAAGCGTATTGAGCAACGCCCGGCCCACCGGCAAAGGCGCTTTCGATGATCGCATCCTTCGACAGGTAGCCGGCGAAACCGATATGGGTCAGCGGAATGCCGACACCGGTGATCGCCAGAGTGCCGATCATCATCGCCCAGAAGGTGTAGGGGATTTTCTTGCGCAGGTTGCCGTAGTTTCGCATGTCCTGTTCGTGGTGCATCGCCGTGATAACAGAGCCGGCGCCAAGGAACAGCATTGCCTTGAAGAAGGCGTGCGTGAACAAGTGGAACATGGCGACGGGATAAGCGCCCACGCCTGCGGCCACGAACATGTAGCCGAGCTGCGAACAGGTCGAATAGGCGATCACGCGCTTGATGTCGTTCTGCACCAAACCCACAGTGGCGGCAAAGAAGGCCGTGGTGGCGCCGATGAACATGATGAAGTTCGGCGTGAACTCGGCATATTCGATCAGCGGCGACAGGCGGCAAACCATGAAGACACCAGCGGTCACCATAGTCGCGGCGTGGATCAGCGCAGACACAGGCGTCGGGCCTTCCATCGCATCGGGCAACCATGTGTGCAGGAACAACTGGGCCGATTTACCCATAGCGCCGATGAACAACAGCATTGTGATGACTTCGATGGCGCTGAACTCCCAGCTCAGGAAATGCAGTTGCGTATGC
This sequence comes from Paracoccaceae bacterium, assembly GCA_024640245.1. Classification (GTDB taxonomy): domain Bacteria; phylum Pseudomonadota; class Alphaproteobacteria; order Rhodobacterales; family Rhodobacteraceae; genus Amylibacter. Next base: position 674 of record JAHEFH010000082.1, read on the forward strand.
GCCAGTTCCTCGGCGGCATGCGGATCGAGAACTTCGCTGAAATTGATGCTTCCGGTCAGGAAGAACAGTCCGAAGATACCAAGCGCGAAACCGAAGTCGCCGACCCGGTTAACCACGAAGGCCTTAATCGCCGCGGCGTTAGCCGAAGGTTTTCGGTAATAGAAACCGATCAGCAGATAGGATGCGACACCCACGCCTTCCCAGCCGAAGAACATCTGAAGCAAGTTGTCGGCGGTCACCAGCATCAGCATGGCGAAGGTAAAGAATGACAGATAGGCAAAGAAGCGCGGCTTGTAGCTTTCGCCTTCTTTCCACTGCGGATCGTCCGCCATGTAACCCCAACTGTACAGGTGAACCAGCGAGGATACCGTAGTAATCACGACCAGCATCACAGTCGTCAGGCGGTCGACACGAATGGCCCAATCGGTGCTCAGCGATCCGCTCTCGATAAAGCGGAAAAGGCTGATGACTGCGTCATGCTCGGCGTCAAACGACAGGAATGTCACCCACGATAGCAGCGCCGACAGGAACAGCATCCCTGTAGACACGATCAGCGCGGATTTCTCGCCGATCATCTTGTGGCCAAAACCGCAAATCAGGCTGCCTACCAGCGGCGCGAATAGGAGTATGGTTTCCATGGTGTGCGCTCAGCCTTTCATTACATTCACGTCTTCCACCGCGATCGTGCCACGGTTGCGGAAGAAACAGACCAGAATTGCCAGACCGATGGCGGCCTCGGCCGCGGCAACCGTCAGGACAAACAGGGTAAAGACCTGCCCGACCAGATCGCCCAGATGGGTCGAAAAAGCCACGAGGTTGATATTGACCGACAACAGCATCAGTTCGATCGACATCAGGATGACGATCACGTTCTTCCGGTTCAGGAAGATGCCGAATATACCGATCACAAACAGGATCGCGGCGACGGTCAGATAGTGTTCGAGAGTGATCATGTTACAGCCCCTGCCCCGGTTTGACGTCTTTCAGCTCCATTGCATCCGCTGGATCGCGAAGGATCTGGTACGGGATGCTCTGCCGCTTGATGTTGGTGCGATGGCGCAGCGTCAGGACAATCGCGCCGATCATAGCCACCAGGAGGATCAGGCCTGCGGTCTGAAACAGATAAATGTAGTCGGTATAGATCAACTGGCCTAGCGCGGCGGTGTTGTGGGTCACGTTCAAGTCGGGGGTTACCGACTGGCGCAGCCCTTCGGCCTTGTCCGAAAAGGTCCAGTGGCTGAACACCAGGCCGAGTTCGATCAACAGCACGGCGCCGATCAGAACGCCGACCGGCAAGTATTTAGCCATACCGCCCTTGAGTTCGGTAAAGTCCACATCCAGCATCATGACGACGAACAGGAACAGCACAGCGACCGCGCCGACATAGACGATTGCCAGCAGCATAGCGACGAATTCCGCCCCCATCAGCACGAACATGCCGGCGGCGCTGAAGAATGTCAGGATCAGCCACAACACCGAATGAACCGGGTTGCGTGCCAGAACGACCAGCAAGCCGGACGCCACCGCGACAATCGCGAAAAGATAAAAAGCTAAGGCTGTGATGCCCATAATGTCAGTCCCTCGTCTATCCGCCTACCGGTACGGCGCGTCCAGTTCGATATTCTTGGCGATCTCCGCTTCCCAGCGTTCGCCGTTCGACAGGAGTTTTTCCTTGTCGTAAAACAGTTCTTCGCGGGTTTCGGTCGCAAATTCAAAATTCGGCCCCTCGACAATTGCGTCGACTGGGCAAGCTTCCTGGCAGAAGCCGCAGTAGATGCATTTCGTCATGTCGATGTCATAGCGCGTGGTGCGGCGGCTGCCGTCGTCGCGGGGTTCCGCGTCGATGGTGATCGCCTGCGCCGGACAGATTGCCTCGCACAGTTTGCACGCGATGCAACGTTCCTCGCCGTTCGGATACCGCCGAAGAGCGTGCTCGCCGCGAAAGCGCGGGCTCAGCGGGCCTTTTTCATGCGGATAGTTCAGCGTGAACTTGGGCCGGAAGAAATACCGCAGCCCAAGCTTCATTCCCGCGAAGAAATCCATCAGCAGGAAATACTTGGTCGCGCGTCTCAGATTAACAGCCATACGCTTAACCCCCTACAGCCCAGCGGGCGTAAGCGCCGCCGAAGGCTCCATATTGTGCAAGAAACGCCACGATCACCACCCATGCCAGCGAAAACGGCAGGAAGACTTTCCAACCCAGACGCATCAATTGATCATAGCGGTAACGCGGTACGATGGCTTTGACCATCGCGAACAGGAAGAAGAAAACGACCATCTTCGCCACCAGCCACAGCGCCCCGTCCGGGATGCCCGGAATGGGCGAAAGCCAGCCGCCGAAGAACAGGATCGAGGTCAGCGCGCACATCAGCCAGATCGCGATATACTCGCCGGCCATGAACAGCAGGAACGGCGTCGAGGAATACTCGACTTGATAGCCTGCAACCAGTTCCGACTCCGCTTCGGGCAGGTCGAACGGCGGGCGGTTGGTTTCGGCAAGCGCCGAGATGAAGAACAGGAACACCATTGGGAAGTGCGGCAACCAGTACCAGTTGAAGAACCCGTAGGAGCCTTTTTGCGCCAGAACGATGTCAACCAGCGACAGCGATCCTGTGGAAATGATCACACCGACGATGATGAAACCGATCGAAACTTCGTAGGAAATCATTTGCGCGGCCGACCGCAACGACCCCAGAAACGGATATTTGGAGTTCGACGCCCAACCGCCCATGATCACGCCGTAAACCTCAAGCGAGGAGACGGCAAAGATATAGAGCACAGCGACGTTCAGATCGGCCAGAATCCAGGTTTCAGTGAACGGGATCACCGCCCAGGCAATAATCGCGAGGACAAACGAAACCACCGGCGCCATCAGGAACACCGTCTTGTCTGCACCGGCGGGGATCAGAACCTCTTTGAAGATATATTTGGCGGCATCGGCAACGGATTGCAAAATACCCCATGGGCCGACCACGTTCGGACCGCGCCGCATCTGCACGGCGGCCCAGATCTTGCGGTCGCCATAGACCAGAAACAACAGGCCGATCATGACGAAGCCCGTGATCGCCAGACATTGTGCCAGAATGATAAGGAAAGTACCAAGGTTCGATTGGAAAAATTCGGTCATCTCTCCGGCCCCTATTCTGCGGCAATCGGCGCTTTACGCCGGTCGCTTGCGTTTTTACTCAGTTCCGCCATCACCTGGGATGCGCGGGCAATCGGGTTGGTCAGGAAGTGATCCCGCACCGCGACCTCGAAGGCACCGCCTTCCATTTCTTTCGGCTTGATCGCTTTCCACTTGTTTTCCGGAACTTCGTCGATCGCTGCCAGATGTGGATGGGCGGCAAACATCGCCTGCCGCAGTTGCATCACGTTATTGTATGGCAAGGTCGCGCCCAATTCGGCGGACAGCGCCCGCAGGATCGCCCAGTTTTCCTTCGCGTCGCCCGGAGCAAATCCGGCGCGGGCCGACATTTGCGGGCGGCCTTCGGTGTTGACGAAGATCGCGCTTTCCTCGGTGTAGGTCGCGCCGGGGAGGATCACATCGGCGCGGTGCGCGCCGCGGTCGCCGTGGCTTCCCTGATAGATCACGAAAGGCCCGTCGGCGATGTCCATCTCGTCCGCGCCGAGGTTGTAGATCACCTCTGCACCCTTCAGCGCCGAGGGCAGCCCACCCTTTGTCGTGAAATCAATGTCCATGCCACCGACGCGAGCGGCGGCTGTGTGCAGGACCAGAAGTCTCGAGCCGGTGTTTTCGGCCAGTTGCTGCGCGGCGGCCAGAACGGCCTCGCCATCTGCTCCCAGCAGTGCGCCCTGTCCGACGATCACCAGAGTATTCTTTTCTTTGGTCGCCTTGGTGATCTTCTTGTTCACCAGTTTTTCTAGCGCTTTGCGGTCATTTCCGACATGCGCATAGTCATAGGTCAGATCGACAGCTTCACCGACCAGTCCGACTTCGGCACCGCGCAGCCAGGCCTTGCGGATACGCGCATTCAGGACAGGAGCTTCGGCGCGCGGATTGGTTCCGATCAGTTGGATCATGTCGGCGCTGTCGATATCCTCGATCCGCGCCGTTCCGACGTAGGCCGAGCGGTTGCCCGATGGCAGCTTGGCCCCGTCAACGCGGCACTCGACGTTGCCGCCGAGTCCGGTGACCAGTTCTTTCAGAGCGAACATCGCTTCTGTCGGTGCCAGATCGCCGGCGATCGCGGCGACCTTCTTGCCCTTCACGGCCTTGGCCACCGCCTTGAAGGCTTCGTCCCATGTGGCAGGCTGTAGCTTGCCGCCCTTGCGAACGTAAGGCTTGTCAAGCCGCTGGCGGCGCAGGCCGTCCCAGATGAAGCGGGTCTTGTCGGAAATCCATTCCTCGTTCACGCCGTCATTGTTGCGCGGCAGGATGCGCATCACTTCGCGGCCCTTGGTATCCACGCGGATGTTGGAACCGAGCGCGTCCATCACGTCGATGGATTCGGTTTTTTTCAACTCCCAAGGCCGCGCGGTAAAGGCGTAGGGCTTGGAGGTCAGAGCGCCGACGGGACACAGGTCGATGATATTGCCCTGCAACTCGCTGTCGAGCGTCTGGTTCAGATAGGATGTGATCTCGGAGTCTTCGCCGCGTCCGGTCTGGCCCATTTGGGTGATACCGGCGACCTCTGTCGTGAAGCGGACGCAGCGGGTGCAGGAAATGCAACGAGTCATCTGTGTGCCGACAAGCGGGCCGAGGTTCAGATCATCCACCGCGCGTTTCGGTTCGCGGTAGCGCGAAAAATCGACGCCATAGGCCATCGCCTGATCCTGCAGGTCGCACTCGCCGCCCTGATCGCAGATCGGACAATCCAGCGGGTGGTTGATCAGCAGGAATTCCATGACGCCCTCGCGGGCTTTCTTGACCATCGGCGATTTCGTCTTGACCACAGGGGGCTGGCCTTCAGGTCCGGGCCGCAGATCCTTGACCTGCATTGCACAGGAGGCAGCGGGCTTCGGCGGACCGCCGACGACCTCTACCAGACACATACGGCAGTTGCCGGCAATCGACAGACGCTCGTGATAGCAGAAGCGCGGCACCTCGATGCCTGCCACTTCACAGGCCTGCAGAAGGGTCATTGCCGGATCGACTTCGACTTCCATGTCGTCGATGATGAGTTTGCGTAGATCAGCCATGCTTGGTTACTCCGCCGCGACCGCGCTGACGCGGCCTGTTCGTTTGTGTTTGATCCGGTCCTCGATCTCGTCCCGGAAATGGCGGATCAGACCCTGAATGGGCCAAGCCGCCGCATCGCCCAACGCGCAGATTGTGTGACCCTCGACCTGTTTGGTGACGTCCAGCAGCATGTCGATTTCCTCGACTTCTGCCTCGCCTCTCACCAGACGGTCCATTACACGCATCATCCAGCCGGTGCCTTCGCGGCACGGTGTGCACTGGCCACAGCTTTCGTGCTTGTAGAATTTCGACAGACGCCAGATCGCCTTGATGACATCGGTGTTCTGATCCATCACGATAACCGCCGCGGTTCCGAGGCCGGAGCGTTGCGCCCGCAGCCAGTCGAAATCCATGATCGCCTCGTCGCACAGGTTTGCCGGCAGCATCGGCACCGAGGATCCGCCGGGGATCACGGCCTTAAGGTTGTCCCATCCGCCACGCACGCCACCACAGTGCTTTTCAAGCAATTCTTTCAACGGGATCGACATGGCTTCTTCGACGACGCAAGGGTTGTTGACGTGACCCGAGATCGCGAAAAGCTTGGTTCCCGCGTTGTTTTCCCGCCCGAAAGAGCTGAACCAGTCCGCGCCGCGGCGCAGGATGGTCGGTACGACGGCAATGGATTCGACGTTGTTCACTGTGGTCGGGCAACCGTAGAGGCCCGCGCCCGCCGGAAACGGCGGCTTCATGCGCGGCATGCCCTTTTTGCCCTCAAGGCTTTCCAGCAGAGCCGTTTCCTCGCCACAAATGTAGGCGCCGGCGCCATGCGCCAGATAAAGATCGAAATCCCATCCGGACTTGGCGGCGTTCTTACCCAGCAGGCCTGCATCGTAGGCCTCGTCGATCGCCACCTGCAGCGCTTCGCGCTCGCGGATGAACTCGCCGCGGATATAAATGTAGCCGGTGTTCGCGCCCATGCCGAAACCGGCGATCAGGCAACCCTCGATCAGCGTGTGCGGGTCGTGGCGCATGATCTCGCGGTCCTTACAGGTACCGGGTTCAGATTCGTCAGCGTTTACAACCAGATAGGACGGTCGACCATCACTTTCCTTGGGCATGAAGGACCATTTCAGGCCCGTAGGGAAACCGGCACCGCCGCGTCCGCGCAGGCCGGATTTCTTTACCTCGCCCACGATCCATTCGCGACCGTTCTTGATGTAATCTGCTGTGCCAGACCAGTGGCCACGCTTTTTCGCGCCGGCAAGGCTGCGGTCATGCATGCCATACAGGTTGGTAAAGATCCGGTCTTTATCAGCTAGCATCTTTTACTGTCCTTCGTTACCGGCGCTTCCGCCAGACTCCAAATAAAACCACCAGCGCCCAGAAGAACGCCGCGAGTGCGGCAAAATCGAACAGGAACGCATAGCGCACCGGCAATCCGATCTTGCCCCCGATCCATGACGCGCCCATCCAGCCTATGAAGGTCACCAGAATGACAATCGAGGCGATCCGCGCCTGTTTGTTCGGCGGATCAGTGGGTTTCGTCACGCGATCTCTCTTTCCCTTCGGGAACCCGCAAGGGCACCCGAAAATTCTGTCCAATCAGCCCTTTGCCAGCTTCTTGGCCTGTTTTACCCAATCGTCCCGTTCGATCCGGCCTTTGAATTTCAGCCGGTCGTCGACCCACTTGATATCGGCCTTTTTCCAGGAAGCGATCTGTTCATACCGATAGATGCCCAGTTCGTTCAGCGTCTTTTCCAAGGCCGGCCCGACACCTGAGATCACCTTGAGGTCATCGATATTGTCCGGTGCCGATCCATAGAGCTTCGGTTCGCTTTCTTTTGCCTCGGGCTCCGGGGCAGGCGCGACTTCCGGCACCACAGGGGCGGCCGAGGTCGCCGCTGGCATGGCCGAAGCAGGTTCTGCCGGAACCGCCTCGCGGCCAGTGCAGAATAACTGAGGGAGCATATAACCCGCAGCAAGCAGAGCCACCAAACCGATCACGGCTGACAACAGTCCGTGCAAACCGGCCCAGTAAACGCAGACACTGGCAATAAACAAGCCAGCCGCGAACGCAAGAATCCAGCAAACCGCATTGCAGGTGTTCAACATTCCAGACTTGATTTCGGTCGTCATAATCTTCTCCCCGAGGTCTTAGGCCTTGCCCGTCTTTAGTAAGGGCACCTCATCGCCCTGAATTCTCTTGATCGTGTCGCCGTATGCCAGCGCAAGTCCGGCGGATGCGTTTTCCGCGTGAACCGGCTTGCCATCGGCCAGCGAGGTCAATCCGGACAAGGGTTCGGCGGCGAACCGGCCGTTTTGCGGGCCGGGCTTCGGCACTTCGCCGGCGGCGAACTTGTCCAGAATGGCCGCGAATATCTCTTCGGTCAGATCTTCGTAGAAATCCTTTCCGATCTGGACCATCGGCGCATTGGAACACGCCCCCAGACATTCGACTTCTTCCCAGCTGAATTTGCCGTCGGCTGAAATCTCGTGCGGGTTCTTGGCGATCTTGTTCTTGCAGACAGCGATCAGGTCTTCGGCGCCACAGATCATGCAGGACGTCGTGCCGCAAACCTGTACATGGGCGACCGATCCGACCGGCTGCAGTTGGAACATGAAATAGAAAGTCGCGACTTCCAGCACACGGATATAATCCATGCCCAGCATGTCGGCGACATATTCCAGCGCCGGCTTCGTCAACCAGCTTTCCTGCTCCTGGGCCCGCCACAAAAGCGGGATAACGGCTGAGGCTTGACGGCCTTCCGGGTATTTGGCGATCTGGGCTTCGGCCCATTTCTGGTTGGCAGCGGTGAAAGCGAAACTTTCAGGCTGCTCGTGATGCAAACGACGCAAAGACATTAACGGTCAATCTCCCCAAAGACGACATCAAGCGACCCGATGATCGCGGCCACATCGGCCAACTGGTGGCCCTTGCAAAGGTAATCCATCGCGGCAAGGTGCAGGAACCCCGGGGCGCGGATCTTGGCCTTGTAGGGTTTGTTCGACCCGTCGGAAACAAGATACACACCGAATTCGCCTTTCGGCGCCTCGACGCAGGCATAGACCTCGCCTTCGGGCACGTGAAAGCCTTCGGTGTAAAGTTTGAAGTGGTGGATCAGAGCCTCCATCGAGGTCTTCATTTCCTTGCGCGACGGCGGCGTCAGCTTGCCGCGCGCCAGCACGTCACCGGTGGCGCTTTCAAGCTTCTGGATCGCTTGCTGGATGATCTTCACCGACTCGCGCATTTCCTGCATCCGGCACAGATAACGGTCGTAACAATCGCCCTTTGTACCGACAGGGATCTGGAAGTCGAACTCGTTGTAGCATTCATAAGGCTGCGCACGGCGCAAATCCCATGCCATGCCGGAACCGCGCACCATCACACCGGAAAAGCCCCAGTCGAGTGCGTCCTGCTTGGACACAACTGCAATATCAACGTTACGCTGCTTGAAAATCCGGTTTTCGGTCAGCAACCCGTCGATATCGTCCAGAACTGCCGGAAATTCCATCGACCACTGCATGATATCGTCCAGCAACTGGTCGGAAACATCCTGATGCACACCGCCGGGCCGGAAATAGGCCGCGTGCAGGCGCGCGCCGCTGGCGCGCTCATAGAAAACCATAAGTTTTTCGCGTTCCTCGAAGCCCCAGAGCGGTGGCGTCAGCGCGCCCACGTCCATGGCCTGCGTGGTCACGTTCAGAAGGTGGTTCAGAACGCGCCCGATCTCGGAATACAGAACGCGGATCAGCGAGGCGCGGCGCGGAATTTTCGTGCCGCACAGCTTTTCGATTGCCAGACACCAGGCATGTTCCTGATTCATCGGCGCGACGTAATCCAGTCGGTCGAAATACGGCAGGTTCTGCAGGTATGTCCGGCTTTCCATCAGCTTTTCGGTGCCGCGGTGCAGCAGGCCGATATGCGGGTCGCAGCGCTCGACGATCTCTCCGTCCAGTTCGAGGACCAGACGCAGAACACCGTGTGCCGCAGGGTGCTGCGGACCGAAGTTGATGTTGAAATTGCGGATGCGTTGTTCGCCGGTCTTGGCGTCGTTGAAACTGCCGTCCATCACTTGCCACCCTTGTTATTTAGCTGGTCCTTGAACGCGATGACCCAAAGCAGGATCAGGGCCACCAGCGGAAAGATGGCAAAAATCGCAACCCAGGATGGAATGCCACTGCGGGGCAGGATACGCCAAAATGGAATGACGACGAGCGCTCCCATTATCAAGAGCCAGATCAGGCCGCCGCTGCTAAATCCGTAACCATACATCATTTCGCGGCCTCCCCTTTGTCATCGCCGGGCAGGATGTATTCGGCGCCTTCCCATGGTGACATGAAATCAAACTGGCGGTATTCCTGAACCAGCGACACCGGTTCGTAGACAACGCGCTTCTCAGCCTCGTCATAACGCAGTTCGACGTAACCGGTCGTCGGGAAGTCCTTGCGCAACGGATAGCCGCGGAAGCCATAGTCCGTCAGAATGCGACGAAGGTCGGGGTGACCCGAGAACATTACGCCGTACATATCGAATACTTCGCGCTCGAACCAGTTCGCGGCCGGATAGACCTCGGTGATGGACGGTACGACTTCATCTTCGTCGATCGACAGTTTCAGGCGGATGCGCTGGTTGGTGTACATCGACAACAGGTGATAGACTACCTCGAACCGGTTTTCCCGCCCGGGGTAGTCAACAGCCGTGATATCGACCAGCGTCGAAAACCTGCAGGACCGGTCGGTCTTGAGAAGTTCTACGCACTCCGCGATTCGCTTTGGCGTCACTGTCAGAACCAGTTCCCCGACGGGATTGATGCCGGATGACAGCACTGCACTGGACAGTTTCTCTTTGATCACTTCGGCGAGTTCAAGCAGATCTTCGGACATATCTCTACCTTACGATCGTGCCGGTACGGCGGATTTTGCGTTGCAATTGCAGGATGCCGTACAGCAGGGCTTCTGCCGTGGGCGGACAGCCAGGAACATACAGGTCCACCGGAACAATCCGGTCACAGCCGCGTACAACGGAATAGGAATAGTGGTAATAACCACCGCCATTCGCGCAGGATCCCATCGAGATCACGTAGCGAGGCTCCGGCATCTGGTCATAAACCTTGCGTAACGCCGGCGCCATCTTGTTGGTCAGCGTGCCGGCGACGATCATCAGGTCGGACTGGCGCGGGGACGCGCGCGGTGCGGTGCCGAAGCGTTCCATGTCATAGCGCGGCATGGCGGTGTGCATCATCTCGACTGCGCAGCAGGCCAAACCGAATGTCATCCAGTGCAGCGAGCCGGTGCGCGCCCAGTTGATGATATCCTCGGTTGAGGTCAGCAGGAAGCCCTTGTCCTGCAACTCGCGGTTCAACGCCTGGGTCGCGACTTCCTTGTCGGGGCCGGCGGTATTCAGTGCGGTGCTCACTCCCATTCCAGCGCGCCTTTCTTCCATTCATAGGCAAAACCGACGGTCAGTACGGCCAGAAACACCATCATCGACCAGAATCCGAGCAGGCCGACATCCTTGAAGGCAACCGCCCAGGGAAAGAGGAAGGCAACTTCCAGATCGAAGATGATGAAAAGGATAGACACCAGGTAGAACCGGATATCGAATTTCATGCGCGCGTCATCAAAAGCATTGAAACCGCACTCGTAAGCCGAAGTCTTCTCGGCGTCGGGATGGCGGACTGCGACTATAACGGCGGCGAGGATTAGGACCAAACCAAGTCCGACTGCGACCCCGAGAAAAACAAGGATCGGAAGATACTCTCGTAACAGGTCGTCCAAGGACCCCTCCTTTGCGCTGCTGGCGGCTGACAGTGTCAGCGTCCGGTTTACCGTTGACCGCAGGAGAGGTCAACAAGTTGCGGTGCGGTAAATCGGCTATCTTGGAGAATCGTCGGAAATGAATGAGACTTCTCTGATTCTCGGGAAATTCCCCTGCAAAGCAGATGCCTATAAAGGCACTGAACGCGCAAAAGCCCTGTGCGACGACGCCAAAGCGGTTCTGGCAGAAAAAACTCCGCCGGCCGACGCGCTTCGGGATGAAGCGCCCGCGATCTTCTGGCCGTAAGGCACTGCAAACCGGACAATAATCCCAGGGGAAACAAACTGTCGCGGTGATTTTAATTTTAATTTCAACCAAATGGTTACTGGTCGCAGTCATGCCCGTATTTGCTGAGACTTCGGTCGACGGGTTGTACTATTCGGGCTTTTTGCAAGCCGCATACCACATTTGCGACAGTGGAACCGACAAAGACTAATAAGGAAACGCAAAAATCGGATTTCTGACCGAAGCCGGGATTTCAATTCAAATCGGCGCGAAAGTCAGCGTTAAAGCATAGCGTATAGACGGAAGAACGCAGGAAATCTTGAATCCCGTTCAATTCGGTCAAAGCGGATTGTACTGTCCGGAAGAATACTTATGTCGGCCCGTCCAATCTGGACGGAACCGACGTCTTCGAGCCGACATATGCCGTGCGGCTTGGCCGGAAATTCTGACCTTGCATAGAGATAAATATGATTTGGGGACGCAAGTGGTACTGTTTTCCGTCTGCGGCCGCAGTTTTTCCGGGACTAGGCTCACCAATTCCATCACGTGTTGCGGCGATATCAAGGCCACAATCCTGGCGGACAAAGCCCGCGGTCGCCAAGGCGCCAAGTTCTCGAATAAAATCTGGGAAAACCGAGGCACCAATGACACTTTCTGTTTTCGATTTAGTGCCTATTCTTGAGCCTAAAATGGCGATCTGTTGGCATTTCAGCTCGGTCGTTTTGTTTGGATTTGCTTGCAGATACGCGATCGAAAGAACTTTCTTCGAC
>JAHEFH010000196.1 GCA_024640245.1 Paracoccaceae bacterium
GCGCCTGAGGGATGTCTGCTTCCGGAACGCAGTTCAAACTCGACCCGCTGCACCGCCGCAAGGCAGCTTCGAGCCCAAAGAAGACCTCGGATCGCAAACTGGGCTCGTTCGCGATCGAAGAGGATCGCCACATATACGCAGACTCGGAAGCAAAAACCTGCCACCTTCAGATATTGAACATCCGGTTCTTCTAACGTTTCTCAAGACAATGACTTCACAGGGAGAGACCAATGCCGACAGTTGCCAGCCGAGCGCACGAGGCCGCGCGTTCTATTCAAAAGGTTGAGGCGTTCTTCAAGACCTACAACGCTTCAGTTAATGAAACGCCAGCAATCGCGGATTTTACCTTTGGCAATCCGCATGAAATGCCGTTGCCCGGCGTGGTCAGTGCCCTCAAAACCCATGCTGAACCGCAAACAGTTGATTGGTTTGCCTACAAAACCAACGAAGCAGGGGCCTGTGCCTATCTGGCAAACGCTCTGACAGAAGAGCTTGGCCTGCCGTTTAGTGAAGAAGATATTGCTCTGACTAAGGGCGCATTTGGTGCAATCAAGATGTGTTTCACCATGCTTCTGGAGCCTGGCGATGAATGCATCGTGCCATTGCCGGGCTGGTTTTGCTATGGACCAATGCTGGCTGCGGCCAGTGCCAAAGAAGTGCAGGTCCCCTTGGACCCAAGCAGCTTTGATCTCGATCTGTCAGCAATTGCTGATGCAATTACAACAAACACAAGAATCGTGGTGGTCAACACTCCGCATAACCCAACTGGCCGCATCTATTCGCGCGCGGATCTCCAAGATCTTGCCGACCTTCTGGAAGCCAAGTCGGCAGAGATCGGGCGACGCATCTGGATTTTATCCGACGAACCTTACCGTCGTATTCGCTTCGACGATCTGGGCTTCACCACCCCGGCAGTAGTCTATCCGCATACGCTCATAGACTACTCCTTTGGCAAAATTCTCCTCGCTCCCGGCTTGCGCCTCGGCTACCTCGCGATTTCTCCGACGCTGCCCCAGTCTGAGCGTGAAGAACTCCAGACGCTCCGTTTCGCCGTTCAGATGGCGGACGGCTGGAATGTTCCGGATGCAACGCTGATCTACGCGATTCCTGACCTTGATAAGGTAAGCATCGATATCGCGAGTATCACACGCCGAAGGGAGCGGATGCTCGGCGCACTGAACCAATGGGGCTACCAGATGACCAAACCGGAAGGCACTTTTTATCTCTGGGGCCGCGCGCCGGGCGGCGACGGCGATGAATTCTCCAGGCGTCTGCAGGACAGTGGGGTCTATGTCATGCCGGGATCAATTTTCGATCGACCGACAGATTTTCGTCTGTGTCTAACAGCCACGGATGAAATGATTGAAAACGCACTCCCTTTTTTCCAAGCAGTTGCCAATGAAATGCCTAGATGAAATTGGCTTAATCAGCCCTACAGTCTATCACTAGGGTAGGTAGCTTTGTCCGCAACTCGAACGTTGCTCCAGATTTGTCGGACGTCCGCTTCTGGTAGAGGTTGCCGTTGAGGTTAGGGCCTGTTTGTAGGTCCTGACCCCAGGTGCTCGAAAGGCGAATTTCGTTGACCGGTTGGGCATTATCAACAAACTGGTCGCATTTGCCGCTGGAATGGGAATGACGGCGTTACCGGCTTTCCAGTTCAATAATTGCAAGGATTCACCCTATGACCAACTCAGCCGATCTCGCAGCGATCACCGAGGTGGTTCGAACCTATGCGACCGCTATGACTTCAGGCGACCGCGCTGGGCTAGAGAGAATATTCTTCGAGAATTCCTGCGAAGTTGGCCATTTTGAGGGCGAGCTGCTCTGGAACTCGCGCGATGACTTTATCCGCATGTGCGAGGAAGAGGCCGACACCTCGGCAACGGCATGGTGGGAGATCTGCAATATTTCGATCGCCGGCGATATTGCAGTCGCACACGTTGAGGACGTCTGGTCAGGGATTCGCTTTGACACGATCCTGAGCATGGTGCGTCACGAGGGTGTTTGGTGCGTGATGTCAAAGGCTTTCAGAGTAAAGCCAAATTAAGCAACGCTGCGGTTACACCGCCGACCACATAGGGATCGTGAGATGGACTTTCTGCAAAAAAGCCGCCTGGCTCCGCTCTACGCCCGCGAACTTGCGCAGTTTCATGCTCGGACTCCAAGATCCTCGGCTACGCGTGAAACCGCGCGGGGGTTCATGCCCGACGGCGTTCCTATGTCGTGGATGTCTGCGTTTTTCAGTCATCCCCCTGTCTTTGTCGACGGCGGCGAGGGAAGTATCTTTCGCGATATCGACGGCAATAGCTATATCGATTTCAACCTTGCGGACCTGTCAAACACCGTCGGATACGGAAATACCGTTGTTGCGAGGGCTCTTGCCGGCTGCGCAGCTCGGGGTATCCAGTATTTGCTGCCGTCCATGGACGCGATCGCCGTATCTGCCGCGCTGGCGGCGAGGACCGGAATGCCGTTCTGGCAGTACACGGGCACCGCATCCGCTGCGAACATCGAGGCAATCCGGATTGCGCGTGCCTACACCCGGCGCGAAAAGGTGGTGCTATTCACCGGCAAGTACCACGGCCATATCGATATCACGCTGGCGAAAGGAGGCGGGCCGGACGGTAACGAACCGGCCCGCCCGTCCAGCATGGGTGTTTCTGCCCGCGCGACGGCCGATGCGATTAACGTCGCATTCAACGATCTGGACCAACTGAAGACCGCGCTGGACAAAGGCGATGTGGCGCTGGTCTTGATCGAACCCGCACTGACCAACTGCTCGCTCGTGTTGCCCGACCTCGGTTTTCTGGAAGGGGCCTGCGAGATGACCAACGCGGCCGGTGCATTGTTCGCCCTTGATGAAACACATACTTTGCAAATGGCGTACGGTGGCTTGATCGGCGAACGCGGTCTTAAGGCCGATATCCTGACGCTCGGAAAAGGCTTTGGGGCTGGCGTGTCCCTAGGCGCCTACGGGCTAACGCCGGAACTCGCCCAATTTATCGACAAGCATCAGGACGGCGATACTGTGCCCGAACCTGGTATAGCGCTTGGCGGCACGACCTATGGCAACGCATTGTCGTTGGCGGGCGCACGCGCCATGCTGGAGGAGGTGGCCACGCCCGAAGCTCATAACCGCGTAGCAAGACTCGGCGCGCGCCTTGCTGACGGTCTGGACGTGATCATCGCCCGGCATGGCCTGCCATGGCGCGCGTTTCGCTATGGGCCTCGGTCAGGTTTTTGCCTGACTCCCTCATTTCCTCGCACCTATGCCGAGGCCATACGCTCTGTCCACGCCGACTTTTACAACCTTCGCCACACATATCTTGCCAATCGCGGCATCTGGGACGCTATCGTGTCAGCCGGACCGCAAGTTTCATTCGCGCACACCGAAGAGGACGTGGACCGCTACATCGAGGTTTGCGCCGAATTGATCGATGAGATTGCTACTGCGTGATCGTCCGCAAGGTCCGCATCTCGGTCATAGGTCTTCCAGACTTCGCTGCGGCGAGGACCAACGGCCGCATTTTATGCTGCTTTGCAGCGCATAGCTGAGACCGTCAGA
>JAHEFH010000083.1 GCA_024640245.1 Paracoccaceae bacterium
TGTCGCAGATCACGGAATTGCAGGCCAACAAGACCGGCGCGCTGATCGAATGGTCGGCGACATCGGGCGCGGTTCTGGCGCAATCCGACACTACTCCATTGGAAAAATACGCCCGCGCGCTGGGGCTCGCGTTCCAGATTCAGGACGACATTCTGGATGTCGAAGGCGATTCCGAAACGGCAGGGAAGCGTCTGAACAAGGATGCGGACGCCGGAAAGGCGACTTTCGTCTCCCTTCTGGGCCTTGATGCGGCGAAAATACGGGCCAAATCGCTGGTAGAGCAGGCCAGTGATATGCTATCGCCCTACGGCGAAGGCGCCTCGGCGCTCCGGCAGGTAGCACAATATGTCGTCAGCCGGGACAGATAGGCACGCAACCGACAAAGGAACAATGGTGGCAAACGAACGGCCCAAGACACCCCTGCTCGATCAGGTCAATTCGCCCGCGGACTTGCGGCGGCTGACGGACGACCAGTTGCGTCGGGTCGCGGACGAACTGCGGGCTGAGACTATTTACGCGGTATCCCGGACGGGCGGCCACCTTGGCGCCGGCCTCGGCGTCGTGGAATTGTCTGTCGCCCTGCACACGGTATTCGACACGCCGCGCGACCGTCTGATCTGGGACGTCAGCCATCAGTGCTATCCGCACAAGATCCTGACCGGTCGCCGTTCCCAGATGGATACCCTGCGCAAGGGCGGCGGGCTGTCCGGCTTTACCAAAAGGGCCGAGAGCCCCTATGACCCGTTCGGCACGGCGCATAGTTCCACATCGATCTCCGCCGCGCTTGGTTTCAAGGTCGCGCATGATTTGGGAGGCTCGGTCGAGCCTGCCTTGGGCGACGCCATCGCTGTCATCGGCGACGGCGCGATTTCCGCCGGCATGGCCTTTGAGGCAATGAACAACGCGGGCCATATGGACAAGCGCCTGTTCGTCATCCTGAACGACAACGAAATGTCGATCGCGCCGCCCGTCGGCGCGATGTCCTCCTACCTGTCGAAACTCTATGCCGGCGAGCCGTTCCAGGAGTTGCGCGCCGCCGCCAAGAGCGCCGTTTCTTTGCTGCCCGGTCCGTTTCAGGACGGCGCGAAACGGGCTCATGAAGTGGTCAAGCACCTGACCGTTGGCGGCACCCTTTTCGAACAACTCGGATTTTCCTATGTCGGCCCCATCGACGGCCACGACATGGAGCAACTGCTGAACGTCCTTCGCACTGTCAAGCACCGTGCTGACGGGCCGATGCTGATCCATGTGCTGACCAAGAAGGGCAAAGGCTATGGCCCGGCAGAGGCCTCTGACGACAAGTATCACGGCGTTTCCAAATTCGACGTCATCTCGGGCAAACAGCACAAGGCGCCGTCAAACGCGCCAAGCTATACCAAGGTCTTCGCGCAGAGCCTGATCCGAGAAGCCGGGAAAGACGACAAGATTACCGCCGTCACGGCCGCCATGCCGGACGGCACCGGCCTGGACCTGTTTGCCGAACGCTTTCCCGACCGATGTTTCGACGTCGGAATTGCCGAGCAGCACGCGGTGACCTTTTGCGCCGGTATGGCGGCAGGCGGACTGAAACCGTTCTGCGCGCTCTATTCGACATTCCTCCAACGCGGCTACGATCAGGTTGTCCACGACGTCGCCATCCAGCGCCTGCCTGTACGCTTTGCCATCGACCGCGCCGGTCTGGTCGGAGCCGACGGACCGACGCACGCGGGCAGCTTCGACATCGCCTTTCTGGCGAACCTGCCGGATTTCGTCGTCATGGCCGCCGCGGACGAGGCCGAACTGGTCCATATGGTCGCCACCGCAGTCTCGATCGACGACCGGCCCAGCGCATTCCGTTTCCCGCGCGGCGAAGGCGTCGGCGTCGAACTGCCAGAGGTCGGCATACCGCTGGAAATCGGCAAGGGCCGCATGATTCAGGAAGGGGAGCGCGTCGCGATCCTGTCCTTCGGCGCGCGTCTTCAGGAATGCCTGAAAGCTGCGGAAAGCCTCGAGGCAAAGGGCTTGCGCCCGACTATCGCGGACGCACGCTTCGCCAAGCCGCTGGACCATGAGTTGATCCGCGATCTGGCACAGAACCACGAAGTTCTGATCACGATAGAGGAAGGCGCCATCGGCGGCTTCGGCAGCCACGTGATGAATTTCCTCGCAGAAGAAGGCCTGCTCGAATCCGGCCTGAAGTGCCGCTCCATGGTCCTTCCCGACACATTCGTGGATCAGGACAGCCCTGCCGCGATGTACGAAACCGCCAAGCTGAGCGCGGCGGATATCGAGGCCAAGGTGCTGGCGACGCTGGGCATCGCGTCGGTCGTCAACCGGCGCGCCTGATGCCGCCCATCAGCCGCGGGTAAACTGCGCCGCCAGTTCGGCATGCGCCGACCAGCGGAACTGGTCCACCACCTGAACCCAGTCCAGAACAAATCCGGCATCGACCAATATGTGGGCGTCGCGAGCAAAGGTCGCGGGATTGCATGACACGAAGGCAATGCGACTCACCGGACTTTTCGCCAGTTCCGTCACCTGAGCCACCGCGCCTGAGCGCGGCGGGTCGATAACCACCGCATCGATCCCCTTGAATTCCGCCGGCAACAGTGGCCGCCGGAACAGGTCCCGCGCCACGCCCTCGACCCGGTGCAAACCGCTGGCCGCGCGCCAGCCTTGTAGCAGCGCCCCGACCATCGACTGATCGCCCTCGACCGCGAGGATATCAGCCTGCTCTGCCAGCGGCAGGGTGAAAGTGCCGCAACCGGCGAACAGATCGGCGATCCGGTCAGCGTTTCCAACCGCCTCCTTCACAGCAGAAAGCAGCGCCTGTTCGCCATCCCGTGTGGCCTGCAAAAAGGCGCCCGGAGGCGGTACGACCTGCGCACGACCGAATGTCTGATAGGGTGGTTCGGCCTGCACGGAGACTTCGCCGTTCCAGGTGATCCGGGAAAAACCGTGCCGCGTCGCGATCAGGCCCAGTTCGCTCTGCTGTTGCGGGGTCAAATCCTTGGCCTCGGACACATCGACGTCGATGCCGTTGTCCGCTTCTGTCACCGTCAGGCGCACCTCTGCCTTGCGCGACGCGCCTATCAGCACCAGCGGGCGCAGGCCTTCGATCGCGGCCCAGATTTTCGGCGTCACCAGAGGGCATTCCAGCAGATCGATAAGGTCGTTTGATCCTCGTTGGTGGAACCCGACGATCGTTCCGCTCTTGCTGCGCCTGCCCGAGAACACCGCGCGGCGGCGGCTGTGTGGCGGCGAGGTGATCAGGGGGCGGAACTCCGTTTCCAGTCCGGCCTGCGACAGAGTTGTCTTGACCTGATCGAGCTTCCACGCCGCCAGAACCTCGTCGCGCGCGTGCTGCGTGGTGCACCCGCCGCAGGACTTGAAATGGCGGCAGGCGGGTTTGATCCGGTCGCTGACCGGCGTGATGATCTTCGGCTGCTCGATCCGGTTGCCTTCCAGTTGTCCCGAAACGGTTTCGCCGGGCAGGGCGAAGGGAACGAAGACTTCTTCGCCGTTATGCCGCGCAATGCCATCGCCCAAGTGCCCCAGCGCATGAATTCGAACTTCTGTCATCTGTTCCCCGCTCATCGTATGACTGCCGGCGCGGACATAGCCTTGGACAGCAAGGTCACATTTGAGCCGGCAAAGAAAAGCCCGGCCAACACAAACCAGTAAAGCGGATCAAACGCCATCACAGTTCCGCCTTCAGTATGGCGAACACCGACAGCAGGATGAGCATCGCCATCGAAATATTGAAAACCCGCAAGCGCAGCGGCGTCTGTAGCCAGCGCTGCATTTTCTTACCGAAAACTGTCCAGCCGAAGGCCGAGGTAAACCCGAGAAAGATAAAAACCGCGGCGATGATGATCGCGTTCGCATAGGGGTGAGAGCCACCAGCATACTGGCTGGTGATACTGATCGCCATGACCCAGCCCTTGGGGTTGATCCACTGGAAGGCGGCGCTTTCCCAGAAGGTGAAGGGCCGGATCCGGTTTTCAGCCTTGGCGCCACCGCCGGAGAAGGCGATTTTCCACGACAGCCACATCAGGACTGCAATGCCGATCCAGCGCAGCGACTCCCGTAGCAGGCTGGAGTATTTGAACAGCTCGCCCAGCCCCAGCGCGATGCAAAACACCATCACCGGAAACCCGATACCTATGCCCGCCACATGTGGCAGGGTGCGGCGAACGCCGAATCTTGCGCCGGAACTTGCGACAAGGGCATTGTTCGGCCCCGGAGTCCATGCGGCGACGAAACTGAGCATGAATAGCGAAAGGAGGTGCTCAAAGGTCATGCAACAAAGACTCTTTCGAAATAGTAAAGTGAGACTGAATCCATTTGTTTTCCAGATACTTGAGCGTATCTCCTAATTCTTTGCCAGAATACTTGTCCATGAGGTCGGACGCCGCGACGGGAAACCTTGCCTGAACGCCTGCCTCGATCTGCTCTTGCAGGTCCCAAGGCAGCGCATCGCCGCGCGTTGCCGACCTCAGCAAGGCCACGCCCTCTGCCACGCTGCTGTCAAAGCGGTAAGCGAGCTCCGGCAAATCCATATCGCTCCCGGTCCCGCCGTGAAGGTGTTTGAGCTGGATCGCGTCTTTCCTGCTCATCCGCAGATTTCCGATAGGGTCAGTGCCGTCCAGCGCAACCAGACGCCTGACCCAGTCGAGCGAGCTGTGATGCCGGAGTTCAATGCCGATCAATTTTTCAGCCGCACTATGATGTGCGCCCGGCAGGGCTGCGTGCAAGACGCCCGTCTCGCCCATGCTGCGCAGGCTCTGGCGCGGATCCGGCGCCATCAGCAGCTTTTGGAATTCCGCGCCGACGCGCTCCCGCGACAGGCGGGCCATGCCCTCCGTCGCGGCTGCGCAGGCCTCCAGCCCCTCTGTGTCCAGCCCGTTTTCAGGATCGCCGTACCAGGCATGGAACCGGAAAAACCTTAGAATTCGCAGATAGTCCTCCGCGATCCTGTCGTGCGCGTCTTCGATAAACCGAACATGTCGCGCCAGCAGGTCCTCGAGCCCGTCCAGAGGATCGACAATCCTGCCGTCGGCATCCGCATAGATTGCATTCATTGTGAAATCCCGCCGCAGCGCGTCGTCCTCGATCCTGTCGGAATACGCCACCACAGCGCGGCGACCGTCAGTGTCGACATCCTTGCGGAAAGTCGTGACCTCGTGGGGCACTCCGCCGGACACGACGGTGACAGTTCCGTGGTCGATGCCGGTCGGCAAGGCTTTCAGCCCCGCCGCTTCGGTCAGAGCGATCACCTTTTCCGGCAGGGCGTCGGTGGCGATATCGACATCATTTGCGTCCAGTCCGATAATTGTGTTCCGGACGCAGCCTCCGACAAAATAGGCACGCGCGCCGTCGCAAGTCAGCGCCGCCATGACGGCGCGGGTTTCGGACCGGCTCAGCCAGGGGGCGTTAATCTGCATGCGAAGGATCCAGCGTTTCGGCCAGTTGCCGCAGAATGCGGGCCGTCGCGCCCCAGATGTAATAGGGGCCATAGGGCACCGCATAATAACGCCGGGTCTGCCCCTTCCACTGTCGGTCGTGCACGATGAAATTCTCGGCGTGTGTCACGTGCGAAAGGGGTACTTCGAACACTTCCGCGACCTCTCCGTCGTACGGACGGGGCACGAATGCCGGGCTGATACGGCCCAGAAACGGGTAAATGTCGAATCGGGTCACCGTTTCATGGGCAGGCAGGGCTCCGAGCAGTTCGACCTCGGCATTGTCCAAGCCGATTTCCTCCTGCGCTTCGCGCAGGGCGGCGGACAGTGTGTCGCGGTCCGATGGCTCGACCTTGCCGCCGGGAAAAGAAATCTGGCCGGGATGATAGCGCAGCTTGGCAGACCGCTTTGTCAGCAACAGAGACAGTTGGTCGCCCCGCTCGACAACCGGTATCAGAACCGCCGCCGGCCGTTTTTGCGACGTTTCGGCGGGTTTGGTCGCTGCGTTCAGGTCAAAATCCGACGACGGCCGCCCGCCATCCAGCCGGGCAACCGCTTTTTCAAGGTCTTCAAATGTCGGGCCATTCCACGTCATAGGCACTTGATGGCTTACCGGCCCGCAATGCGCAAGCCTGTCGTTGGGTCGCCGCTATTCCGCTTCGAATCCGAGCGTTTTCGGATCGAGGTCGTAATGCGCGCCACAGAACTGGCAGTCAGCAGTCACGCGACCCTCCGCCGTGGTCATCGTCGAGATATCCTTGGCGGAATAGATCGACAGTGACTGGCGCACCTTTTCCTCGCCGCAGGTGCAGCCGAAGGTGATTGCCTGCGCATCGAAAGTCCTTGGCTCCTCTTCGTGAAACAGCCGTGTCAGCAGTTGCGGCGGCGTCACCAGCGGGCCGATCATCTCGGTCGCCTCGACGGTTTCCAGCAGTGCCAGCGCTCGGGTCCAGTCTTCGCCCTCGTCGCCGGTCAACAGGTCCTCTGCCGCCAGCAAGCCGTCGTCGCGCACCGGTTCGGCTGCGGTTCCGGGCCGCGAACTCTTTGGCAGATGTTGCAGCATGACCCCGCCGGCGCGCCAGTGCGGTTTCTGGCCGGGCTCTGTGGCCTCGGCTACCGTGATCTGGAACTTGGTCGGCAACTGTTCGGATTGCGCGAAATACGTCTCGGCACAATGGCTCAGCGACCCGCCCGCCAGGGGGGTAATACCCTGATAGGGTGTCATGTCCTCGCCCTGATCGATCAGGATGGCGAACATGCCCTTGCCGATATTCTGGAACGGCGTTCCATCCGAAGCCGCAAGCGCATCCTTGTCAAAGCTGGCGTAGGCGCGGATACGGGCAGGCTGACCGTCTTCGGTCGGGCCGTAATAATCGGTCGCGATGATGCGGATCGGACCGTCGCCGCGGATTTGCAGCGACAGCTTCCATCGCAGCTTGATCGACTGCCCGACCAGCACCGTGATCGCAGCGGCCTCGGCCACAAGGCTAGACACCTCCGGCGGATAGGCATGCTGTTTGAGCACCTGCTGCAACGTTCCGTCCAACCGGGTGACGCGCCCGCGGATATCGGAGCGATCCAACTGGAAGGGCAGGACGGTTTCATCCCAAACCGTCTGGTTCTCTGTCTGGGTCATAATAGGAATTCCTTTTGTTTCCACGCCCAGATAGTGTTCTTGGACACAGGATGCAATTGCCGTAGCAGTAACAATTTCGGGGATCGGCCATGCAAAGGTTCGGCGAACCTGCCCGAAAGGGCGTCAAATACACGGAACGGGCCGGAGCCTATGCCGTGCTGGAACGGGATGGGCGCCTGCTGGTGACGTTTCAGGAGCGTCCGCTGGCCGAATACCAGTTGCCGGGCGGCGGCATTGATCCCGGAGAGGGCGCCATACAGGCGCTGCACCGCGAAGTGCGGGAAGAAACCGGCTGGTCTGTCCGCATCTCGCGGCGGCTGGGCGTCTATCAACGTTTCACCTACATGCCGGATTACGACCTCTGGGCGCGAAAGCTCTGCCACATTTACCTGGGGCATCCGACATTGCGCTATGGCGAACCCACCGAGGAGTATCACCGCGCGGTCTGGCTGGAGCCTCGTGAAGCGGTTGAACGGCTCGCCAGTTCCGGCGATGCCTGGTTCACGCGTCAGATCCTGCGACTGTAAAGAGGTCCGGCAGAATCCTTGCCGACCGGTATTCGAACATGATGGCAGAGATGTCGTCATCCATCTCGGGCTTTCCGGCGAAAAGGGACAGGTCCGAAAAAAGATTATCGAGCAGCGCCGGACCCTTTTCGTAAGCATGTTTCGACATTAGTCCAGCCAATCCCTCTTCACCCAGAACTGTTCCCTCGGGGTTTTCGCATTCGGTTATGCCGTCCGTATAGAGCATCAGGCGATCACCGTCGTTGAGGCCGAATTCGATTCTCTCGAATACCGCCCCTTCGATCAACCCGATCGGCAAGCCGCCGCCGCCGTGATATGTCACCTCGCCCTGCGAGTCCAATACGGCCGGATTGGGATGGCCTGCCTGCGTGAGGAAGACCCTTCCGGTCGTCAGGTTGATATCGGCGAAGGCCAGCGTGAAATAGAGCTCGGTGTCAATCTCTTCCATCAACTGCTCGTTGAGCACGGTTGCAACCTCCTCCGGCGACCGGTGGCGGTAGGAGCCGTCGGGCATTCGTTCGAAGGCGACATTTTGCGACTTGCTGTGGCCATTCATGTAGCCTGCCAACCGCGCCGCCAGAAGAGCCGAGCAAACACCGTGTCCGCACACGTCGATGGAGTACAGGCCAATGCGCTCATCCGAATAGCGGAAGAACCCGACCAGATCACCTCCGACGCGGCAGGCCGACTTCATATGCAGCGAAACGCGCCCGTTCGGAAGCTTCCGGTCGCGCACGGGCATCAGGGAATCCTGCAACTTTGCGGCTTCTATCAGGTCCTTGTCCACGGACTCATAGAGCTGTTGAAGTTCGGTGAGCGCGTTTTCCGTTCTCTGGTTCTGCATAATAAGATGGCTTTCCATATCCAGCAGCCGCAATCCGGCATTGAGACGGGCGCGCAGTTCCAGCGAGTCGACCGGTTTCGACAGGAAATCGTCGGCTCCCCTGTCCAGCCCCGCCGCGACATCGCTCTTGTCGGATTTCGAGGTCAGCAGGATGAAATATCCGTAATGTTCGCGCTTCAACTTGCGGAAGGCCGTGCAGAATTCCAGCCCGTCCATTTCCGGCATCATCCAGTCGCATAGCACCAGATCGATCCTCTCGGTTTTGCAGACGTCCAGCGCTTCGAGTCCGGTCGCGGCCTCCCGCACCGAAAATCCCCATTTCTTCAAATTGCCGGAAACAACGGCTCTTTGAGCCCTGCTGTCATCGACAACGAGGATCGTAATCGTGTCGACAGGGACGCTTGCAGAATTTGAAACCGGCTTCACTCTGATGCTACTCGCTAAGACAACCGGCGCAATATGGCCGGGCACAGCATCTTCGCCCATACAACTTAATGATGAATGAAATCCGCAAGAAAGGATTTATAAATAGTTTCCCGATATGAATTAACGACTATATTCGAGTCGCACTGTGACGCACACGAAAGCGAATCTGTCTTTAGAGCGCAGAACTTGGGATTATGGGGCAATGATTGACTGGACTTCTATAAAGCAGCTGGAATCCGACGTCGGCGCGGGCGAATTCAAGAACGTTGTTGCCCTGTTTCTGGACGAGGTTGACAGCGAGATCGAAACTCTGAGGTCATCTGTCCCGACCTCGGATATTCTAAAATCCAAGATGCATTTCCTGAAAGGCAGCTCCATGTACCTCGGGTTCACGGCATTCGGCGACCTTTGCGCGAAAAATGAAGCGCTTGCCGAATCCGGCAGCGTAGCGGAAATAGACCTAGACCGCCTGATCGCAATCTACGAACAATCGCGCATCCGGTTTATCGACGAGGCGCCGAAATATTGCAGCTTTGGCGCCGCGGCGTGACTACTGCCCAAGAAATCCGCTGACAGAAGCCAGAAATCCGCGAGGATCGTCCACATGCAGCCAATGCCCTGCCTCCGGCAGCGTTTGAATCCGTGCGTCCGGAAACAGGCTCTCGATCAACGGCCGGTCCGCATCCCTGACATAGGGAGACTTGCCGCCGCGCAAGAAAAGCGTCGGCCCGCCGAATCGGCCCTCCGCGTCGGGAAAGCCGACGATATCCGTCATATTTGCCTGCAGCGCATCCAGATTCAACATCCAGCGGTTGCCCTCCGGCGACAGGATGAGGCTTGACAAGAGAAAGGCGCGCACACCGGGATCTGCGATCTGCGCCGCCATAAATTCTTCGGCCTCCGAACGGCGTGTCAGCCTGTCTATCGGGATCGACTTCATCACCGCGACATTGGAAATATGCGAATGCTCATAAGGAACCGGCGCAATATCGGCGACGATCAGGCGGTTCACCTGTTCGCCGTGCCGCAAGGCAAGAACCATCGCGGACTTGCCGCCCATGGAATGGCCCAGAACATCACAAGGCGCGCCCAGATCGTCGATGACGCGGGCCAGATCCTGCGCCAGATCGCGGTAGGTGTTCGAGGCATCCCAGAAGCTGTCGCCATGGTTGCGCATGTCAACCGTGACCACGCGGCGGTCCCTGGCAAGATTTCGCGCCAGCGCGCGCCAGTTTCGCCCCGATCCGAACAGTCCGTGCACCACCAGAAGGGTCGGCTGGTCGCTGGCTTCGCCGAATATCTGCGTTTCAAGCAACTGTGTCATATCAAGAACTGCGACAGAACTTCATCATCGGTGATGTCTTGATAGGTCAGCCCCTCGTGATCCATCCGCTCCATCAGGGCATCGAACCCTTCCGGCGACTTGGTTTCAATCCCCAGCAGAACGGAACCGAAATTCCGCGCCGATTTCTTCAGGTATTCGAACCGCGAGATATCGTCGTCCGGACCCAGCAGGTTCAAGAAGTCGCGCAGGGCTCCGGGCCGTTGCGGCATCCGCAGGATAAAATATTTCTTCAACCCCTCGTAGCGCAGGGCGCGTTCCTTGACGTCGGGCAAGCGCTCGAAATCGAAATTTCCGCCTGAGGTGATACAGACAACGCGCTTACCCTTGATCCTCGGCGCCAGATCCTTGAGCGCGTCGACGGTCAGCGCACCGGCGGGCTCCAGCACGATGCCCTCGATGTTCAACATTTCCAGCATCGTGGCGCAGAGCCGGTCTTCGGGAATGCCGATACAATGCTCCGGATGCTGGTCCCTAAGGATCTCGAAGTTGTTGTCGCCGATCCGGGCCACCGCCGCGCCATCGACGAAATTGTCCACGTTCGGCAGCGTCTGGAGTTCTCCTGCCACCAACGAGGCATAAAGGCTGCGCCCGCCCTCCGGCTCGACAAAGATGAACTGCGGCCGGTTTTCCTGATCGTCGAAATACTTGACCAGACCGGACGACAATCCGCCGCCACCGACCGGAACGACGATGACATCCGGGATGTTATCCATCTGGGCCATCAGTTCCACCGCGACCGATGCCTGCCCCTCGATCACGTCGGCGTCGTCGAAGGGCGGCAGGAAACGGGCGTCATGCGCGCGGGAATAGTCCTGCGCCGCCGCCAGTGTCTCGTCGAAATAGTCACCGTTCAGGATAACCTCAACCGCGTCGCCGCCAAAGGCCCTGGTTTTGCCGATTTTCTGGGCCGGTGTCGTCACCGGCATGAAGATCACACCGCGCACGCCGAAGTGCTGGCAGGCGAAGGCCATGCCCTGTGCGTGGTTTCCGGCAGAGGCGCAGACAAACAGCTTGTGATCGGGATCCGCCAGCAGCGCCTTGCGCATGGCGTTGAAGGCGCCGCGGATCTTGTAAGAGCGCACCGGCGACAGATCCTCGCGCTTCAGGAATATCTGCGCATCATACATAAGCGACAGGTGCTGGTTTTCCTGCAATGGCGTTTCCGGAAACAGGGCACGCATTTCGCGCGTCGCCGCCTCTGCCGCCTTGGTAAATTCGCCCATCTCTTTTCCCGGTCCTGTTCGGTTGGCCTGTGTCAGCCCAAGCTGTATTTAGCTTTGACGCCGTGTTCAACCATTGAACATCGGGCCTTGGCCGGAAACATCCGCCGCGCCCCTTGCCGCGCCCCCAAAAAACCAATAAACCGCGCCGAGATAATTCCTTTATTGATGGAGCCTACCATGTCAGCGCCAAAGAAAGTCGTCCTTGCCTATTCCGGCGGTCTCGACACCTCGATCATCCTGAAATGGCTTGAAATCGAATACGGCTGCGAAGTGGTAACCTTCACCGCCGATCTGGGTCAGGGCGAGGAACTGGGACCGGCGCGCAAAAAGGCCGAACTGCTGGGCGTCAAACCCGAAAACATCTTCATCGAGGATGTGCGCGAGGAATTCGTCCGCGATTTCGTGTTCCCGATGTTCCGCGCCAATGCGGTCTACGAAGGCCAGTACCTGCTCGGCACTTCCATCGCCCGTCCGCTGATCTCCAAGCGGCTGGTGGAAATTGCGGCTACGACCGGCGCGGATGCCGTAGCGCATGGCGCAACCGGCAAGGGCAACGACCAAGTGCGGTTTGAACTCTCGGCCTATGCCCTGAACCCCGACATCAAGGTGATCGCCCCGTGGCGCGAATGGGACCTGACCAGCCGCACCCGCCTGCTGGAATTCGCCGAGGCGCACCAGATTCCGATTGCCAAGGACAAGCGCGGCGAAGCACCGTTTTCCGTTGACGCCAACCTTTTGCACACATCGTCAGAGGGCAAGGTTCTGGAAGACCCGGCGCAGGAAGCGCCCGACTACGTCTATCAGCGCACCGTGCATCCCGAAGATGCCCCGAATACACCGGAATATATCGAGATCACCTATGCCGGCGGCGATCCTGTCGCACTGAACGGAAAGGCCCTGTCGCCTGCCGAAATGCTAACTGCACTCAATGAACTGGGCGGCAAACACGGCGTCGGGCGGCTCGATCTGGTCGAGGGCCGGTTTGTCGGCATGAAGTCGCGCGGCATCTATGAAACGCCGGGCGGAACCATCATGCTGGAAGCCCACCGCGGCATCGAGAGCATCACGCTGGACCG
>JAHEFH010000084.1 GCA_024640245.1 Paracoccaceae bacterium
CCGCCGAACTGTACGATCACACCGTGCAGCGAGCCGTTTTCCTGTTCGACGCGCAGGACCTCCAGCACGTTTTCCAGCGTCAGTGGCTCGAAATACAACCGGTCCGACGTGTCATAATCGGTCGACACTGTTTCGGGGTTGCAGTTGATCATAATCGTTTCATAACCGGCGTCCGTCAGTGCGAAACAAGCGTGACAGCAGCAATAGTCGAACTCGATGCCCTGACCGATCCGGTTGGGGCCACCGCCGAGGATGACGACCTTCTTGCGGTCTGTCGGGCGCGCCTCGCATTCCACCTCGCCCATGGCGTCGGACTCGTATGTGGAATACATATAGGGTGTCTGTGCCTCGAACTCGGCGGCGCAGGTGTCGATCCTTTTGAACACGGCATTGACGCCGGCCAGACGGCGCGTGCGGCGCACTTCGCGTTCAGTAGTGCCGGTCAGCGTCGCCAGCCGCGCATCCGAGAAGCCCATCATCTTGATCCTGCGCAAGGATTTCGCGTCTGTCGGCAAGGGTTTGCCTCGCAGATAGGCCTCTTCGTCGATGATTTCCCTGATCCGGTCCAGAAACCACGGATCAAAAGCGGTTACCGCCTGAATCTCATCATTGCTCAGGCCATGGCGCATGGCTTGCGCGATCAGCAGCAACCGGTCGGGTGTCTGCGAAGAGATCGCCTTGATCACGGCGGCCTTGTCGGGCGCGCCGTCGATGGTCATCTCGTCAAAGCCCGTAAGTCCAGTTTCCAGCGAGCAAAGGCCTTTTTGCAGGCTTTCGTGAAAGGTGCGGCCGATGGACATGGCTTCGCCCACGGATTTCATGGCCGTCGTCAGTGTTGCCTCTGCGCCCGGGAACTTCTCGAAGGCAAAGCGCGGGATTTTGGTGACCACATAGTCGATGGTTGGTTCAAAGGATGCGGGCGTCACCTTGGTAATGTCGTTATCCAGCTCGTCGAGCGTATAGCCGACCGCCAGCTTGGCCGCGATCTTTGCAATCGGAAAACCGGTCGCCTTGGAGGCCAGCGCCGAGGACCGCGATACCCGCGGGTTCATCTCGATCACGATCATGCGGCCGGTGTCGGGGTTGACTGCCCATTGCACATTCGATCCGCCAGTTTCCACGCCGATCTCGCGCAGGACGTTGATCGAATGCGTCCGCATCATCTGGTATTCTTTATCCGTCAGCGTCAGGGCAGGAGCGACGGTAATGCTGTCTCCGGTGTGCACGCCCATCGGGTCGATATTCTCTATGGAACAGACGATGATTGCGTTGTCCGCCTTGTCGCGGACCACTTCCATCTCGTATTCCTTCCAGCCGAGCAGGCTCTCGTCGATCAGGATCTGGCTGACCGGCGAGGCGTCGAGACCGCTGGCGCAGATCTTTTCGTAGTCGTCACGGTTATAGGCGATGCCTCCACCGGTACCGCCCATTGTGAAGGCAGGCCGGATGATCGCGGGCAACCCTACTTCTTCGAGCGCCTTCATTGCTTCTGCCAGACCAGCCTTGAGATCGTAACGACCGTTTACCTTAGGCGAAGAGACGATGGTGGCTTTCGGGTTCTCGATGCCCAGACGGTCCATTGCTTCACGGAACAGCTTGCGGTCCTCGGCCATCTCGATGGCCTTCCGGTCGGCGCCGATCAGTTCGACATTGTATTTCGCAAGTGTCCCGTCCTCGTCCAGCGCCAGCGCCGTGTTCAGGCCGGTCTGCCCGCCCATCGTCGGAAGCAGCGCGTCGGGGCGCTCCCTTGCGATGATCTTGGCCACGACGGCGGGCGTGATCGGTTCGATATAGGTAGCGTCTGCCATGTCCGGATCGGTCATGATAGTGGCCGGGTTCGAGTTCACGAGAATGACGCGGTAACCCTCTTCCTTCAGGGCCTTGCAGGCCTGTGCGCCTGAATAGTCGAATTCGCATGCCTGACCGATAATGATCGGGCCCGCGCCGATGATCATGATGGACGAAATATCGGTTCTTTTTGGCATGGGTTCCGGCCTCTTTCCAATCCCCGCGGGATTCGACGTCAATTAGCAAATTGTCGTGGGTTTAAGGGGCTGGGCCGCTTGGTGCAAGGGCGTATATGGCGCAAAAGGATGATTTGGGGCACGGGCCCTGTCCAAGTCTGCCTGTGACCTTGCCAGGAACGGCGAATTGACCGCCGCAGCTTCTTCTTGATCCGGCAGTGAGTTTTACAGGTCCGCTTTGAATTCGTCGATCAGGTGGTGGACGACCTTGCAGAGCGCAGCTTCCTTGCTGGCGCCAGACTCAACGGCGGAATTGAACACCTTGCGCTGTTGGTCCGCACTGGTTCCGATTTCCAGAATGTTGCGCAGTGCCGCCACTTCTTCGACCGAACCGAGGGCCTCTGCATCCTCTGTAATCAGCAAGTCGATCAATTCTTCCAGCAGTTCGCTGAACGGCACGATCTCGCGGCGGCCGAAATCGATCAGGCCCTCGGAAATACCGTATCGCTGGGCGCGCCAGCGGTTTTCGGCCAGCAGGAAATTGTCATAGATGCGCCAGCGCTGGTTTTTGCGCGACAACCGCCAGAGCATCCTCAGCAGGCACTGGATCGTCGCTGCCAGACTGAGCGTCGTTTCCATCCTCGGCGAGGCATCACAGATTCGGGTTTCCAGCGTCGGAAATTTCGACGACGGGCGGAGGTCCCACCAGATCTTGGAGCTGTCCTCGATCGTGCCCAGTTCGATCAATGTATCGACGGACCTGTCGAAAGAGGCCCAACCGTCCAGTTTAGGCGGCAGTCCGGTGCGCGGCAGGTTGTCGAATATCGTCAAACGATAAGAATTCAGTCCGGTATCGTCGCCGCACCAGAAAGGGGAGGACCCGGACATCGCCAGCAGATGCGGCAGGAAATAGCTGAGCTGGTTCATCAGGTCGACGCGCATGTCCTTGTCTGCGATGCCAACATGCACGTGCATCCCGCAAATCAGCATACGGCGCGCCACGCCACCCAGATCGCGACGCAGAATGTTGTAGCGCTCCTTGTCGGTGTGGTGCTGGCTGCGCCAGTCGGCGAACGGATGGCACGAGGCCGATATCGGGGCGAGGCCGAAGTCCTCTGCCACGCTTGCAATGGTCGTCCGCAATCGCTTCAGGTCACTGCGAGCTTCGCCCACGGTTTTGCAGACGCCGGTGCCGATCTCTATCTGGCAGTTGAGGTATTCGGGGCTGACCTGATCCTGTAATTCCGCATTGCAACGTTCCATGAAATCCCTGGGCGCGTCGACAAGCGCGGATGTCTCGGGATCTACCAGCAGGTATTCCTCTTCTATGCCAAGAGAAAATTCAGGTTCGTCCCGTGTCATTATGTGACCCTCCCGTTGCCCAATCGCCGGATTTGAACGATTTCAGCACAAAAGGTCCGGTTGGTGCAACGAATGTATGCAAATAAGCCGTTTTTCGGTGGTGCAATATCCGGGTGAAGGCTAGATAAGCCCTGAATCCGGAAACAGCGGCGCGCAAGGCATGAAGTACATACTCTTTGATCAGGGACATGACGGAAAGACGCAGGCTTTTGCGAATCCGTCCCGACTGATCGTCGCATGGCAACCGCGAGAGGTGCCGGCGGCGCTGGAAGCTTTGCAGGCGCAGCGGGATGCGGGAAAATGGCTTGCAGGCTTCGCATCCTATGAACTCGGCTACGTGCTGGAACCCAAACTGGCCGGATTGCTGCCGGAGGAGCGTAAATCGCCGCTTCTGTGCTTTGGCGTTTTCGACGCTCCCGATGCCGAACAGGCGCGCCGCCTGCTGGATCAGGGCGAACGGGAAGAGGCCGACGCAGGTCTGGAGCCGCCCGTGCCCGTCTGGTCCGCCGATGACTATGCAAAGGCTTTCGAAAAGGTGCGCGCCTATATCGCCGCCGGTGATTTCTATCAGACCAACCTGACTTTTCCGATGCGCAGCCGCTATAGCGGGACGCCGCTGGGGCTCTATTCCGCCCTGCGCCGCGCCCAACCGGTAAAACATGGCGCGCTGGTCGATCTGGGTGAAGGTCCGGTCCTGCTGTCACGTTCGCCCGAACTGTTTTTCAAGACCGGTTCCTCCGGCGTGATAGAAACCCGACCGATGAAGGGTACGGTTCCGCGCGGCGACAGCCCGCAGCATGATGCCGAGCTGATAAATTTTCTGCGCAACGACGAGAAGAACCGCGCCGAGAACCTGATGATCGTCGACCTGCTGCGCAACGACATTTCGCGAATATCAGAACTCGGCACGGTTGCGGTTCCCGAGCTGTTCACCGTCGAGACCTATGCCACCGTGCACCAGATGACGTCCCGCGTTCAGGCGCAGACCTTGCCGGGCACCACAATCGGACAGATGTTCCACGCTTTGTTCCCCTGCGGTTCGGTCACCGGTGCACCCAAGATCCGCGCCATGCAGGTGATCCGAGAACTGGAGCCGGAGCCACGCGAGATCTACTGTGGCTCGATCGGCTGGATCGCGCCGGACGGTCTTGCCAGCTTCAATGTTGCCATTCGCACGCTTTCGCTGTTCGATAACCGGCAGGTAACGCTGAATGTCGGCGGAGGCGTTGTCTACGACAGCACAGCCGAGGCCGAATACGAGGAGGCGCTTTGGAAAGCCCGCTACACGAAACTGCCGGTCCGGACCTGAAGGTCATCGAAACGCTGCGCTACGCGGGGCCGGATGGGTTCGTGCGGCTGGATTTGCATGTGGAACGCGCGGCGCGTACCTGTGCGCGTTTGCATTTCCCGTTCGACGAAAAGGCGATGCGATCAAAACTGAAAACGGCTGTCGGCGCGGAATCCGTCCGCTGTCGTGTCACCGTCGACCGGACCGGCGAAATCGCCGTCGAAACCGCGGCTCTGGCCCCGACGAAAGACCTCTGGCGCGTGTTCGTGGCAAAGGAAACACTGACCAGCAATGATCCATGGCTGGCGCTCAAGACCACGCGGCGGGATATCTATGACCACGCTCGCGCCGCGATGCCCGAAGGCGCGGACGAGGTGATTTTCGTCAACGAGAACGGTGCGCTCTGCGAGGGATCGATCACCAATATATTCGTCCCGCGGGGCGACGTTTTGCTGACGCCGGCGCAGGCCTGCGGATTATTACCCGGCGTGTTGCGTCAGGAGTTGCTGGAGACGGGCCGCGCGCAAGAGGCTTTTCTGACACTGGATGACCTGAAAAGGGAGCAGGAATTTTTCGTCGGCAATTCGCTGCGGGGACTGATCCACGCGAAGTTGCTTTGACATCTACGTGCGGCGTTTTAAACTGGCGAGGTGTTGACGGGTAAACGGATTGATGAGGGCTCCATGCGCAGAATGAATATACGGATCACAGCCGTCTGGATGGTCCTGATTGCGCTGCTGCCGGCACCGTCCGCTTGGGCCGCCGAACCATCACGCGCTGCTGCGATGCTGCGGTTGCTGGGTTTCGACACTGCGATTGCCAGCTTTGCGGACGAGGTCAAGAACACCGATCCCGGTCTCGGCTCTGACGATCCGGAATTCTATGCCGCGCGCGATGCGCTCGCCGACCGCATTTTCCAACCGGAACTCCTGTTTCAGGCAATGGCGGCCCTCGTGGACGGCAAGTTCGAAGACGCGGAATACGACGCACTCGAGGCCTACTTCTCGCAAGGGGTCGGTCAGTTGGTTACAGAGGCCGAGAAATACGCTCAATCAGGGGAAAACGCGAAAAAAATAGAAGCCGAAACCCCGGGCATCATCGAAGGCCTTCTGGCCAACAACCCCGAGAGGCTCGGCCAGATCGAGCAGATGATCGAGGTCATGGATGTGGTTGGTTCTGGTACGGCGATGGCCATGAACCTGGGGTACGCGATGATCTCCGGCATGGCCAGCACTGGTCAATTGCCGGGCGGACTTACAGACGACCAGATCCTTATGATGCTCAATGCGCGCCGTGACCAGATCGCGGCGGATGTCTTTAACAGCGCGGCTTTGTCCGCTGCCTATACCTATCGGGATATCTCGAATATCGATATGGCTGACTATCTGGCTTTTCTGGAAAGCGAACTGGGCCGGAAGCTCTATAGCGTGATTGAAAACGCACAGCTCGAGGTTCTGACAGCCGCCTCGCGCATGTTCGGTCATGACCTGATGGTGTTGAGCGGAGTGCGCGAGCTTTAAATCGGGTGTTGTTGATAAACTCTGGGCCTATTGGCGGAGTTTAGGCCCGTGGGTCAATTTGCATTAAATAATTTGTCGTCCAAAGAGGGGCATAAGCAATTTGTGGCAAGGTCTATGGCTTTGCATATGTACCCAGAACCAGGAGTTTAAATTATGAAGCTTACAGCACTGACAATCTCGGCGCTTCTTGCGTCGACGAGTTTTCTTTCTGCCTCGACTGTCGACGACGTGGTTGCGAAGTTGGAAGGCGATGGTTATCAAATTATCGAAGTCGAGAGCCGCGGCGGCAAGATCGAAGTGAAGGCGAGGCTCGATGGAAAAGTAAATGAGTTGGTTTTTGATGCAACGTCTGGTGATCTGTTGCTGGATGACAAGAGTGGCGATGATCAAGCCGGATCCGATGACCACGGCGACAATGATCAGGGCCGCGACGACAGCGGTGATGATGACCATGGCGACGACGGTGGTGATGACGATCATGGCGATGACGACCATAGCGACGACGACGGCGGTGATGACGATCATGGCGACGACAGCAGCGACGACCACTGATCGCCGCACATGACGGCCCGGACGAGGCCGACTTTCTTTTGGGTCGTTAATTCGGCCTGAATTCGACACAACAGAAGGCTGGGCCAGCTAGCCCGGCTTTTACCGTGGAAATGGATAAGATGCTGACGCATATCAAGATTTTTCTCGTGGCATTGCTGACCGCTACAGCGCTTCCGGCCTTTGCCGATGTGAAGTCGCCGACCAGTATTGTCACCGAAGATTTGGTCGCAAACGGTTACACGATTGAAACCATCAGCAAGACATTCTGGGGGCGTGTCAAAATCGTTGCCGATAAGGGCGATTTGATGCGCGAAGTCATCATCAATCCCAACACTGGAGAGATCCTGCGCGATCTGTTGCGCCGCCGACCGGTCAGGCAGGATTCCGACAGGTCCGGATCGGACAGGAAGGGCGCCGCGGACAATGGCAATTCTGACGACGACAGCTCTGATAATCATTCTTCTGACAGTGACGAACCTGACGAACCTGACGAACCGGATGAACCGGATGAACCTGACGAACCGGATGACCCCGATGAACCGGATGATCCCGATGACAGTTGAGCAATCGCATGTCCGACAATACCTTTGACCGGTCCGGAGGATTAATTTTATGAATTTTCTGAAGATAAAGAAGTAAGGGGAACACTCTGTCATTCCTTTCGGGCAATAAAAAGCTGAAATTCGCCATTGTCGCACTGGTTGCGGTTCAGGCGGTTTTTTCGCTCCTGTTTTTTTATGATTTGCTGCAAAGTCTGGTCCGCTTCCGGACCGAGCCCCTGTCATGGGAAGTGCACGAGGCGCTGGAACTGGCCGGTGTTCTGGGCCTGTTGCTGGGTTTCGTGCTGGGGGTCATGGCTCTGCGGCGGTTGCGCAAGGAAGTCAGCGACGTCAATTCCAAGCTGCGGGTCGCTTCGCAGGGCTTTTTCGATCTGGTTCAGGATGAGTTCACGCGCTGGCAACTCAGCCCGTCCGAACGCGATATCGCGATGTTCATCCTGAAGGGAATGAGCAACACCGAAATAGCCGACATAACCGGCAAGAAACAGGGCACTATCAAGGCGCAGTGCAACGCGGTCTTTCGAAAAACCGGACTCGCAAACCGCAGCCAGTTAACCAGCTACTTTATCGAAATCCTGATGCAGGAGCCCTTGAACGACCGCAAAAAGGCTGGGGAGTAGGGGCGAATTTATGACCCTTTTCGGCGCGTCGGGCTTGACATTGGCCTGCCAACGCTGTGTATCGGCGCGAGAGATTTAAACCCCCGGAAAGGGCCGAAAATGCACAGCTATCGCAGCCATACCTGCGCCGCACTCAATGCCTCCAACGTCGGTCAGACCGTACGCCTGTCGGGCTGGGTGCATCGTGTCCGCGATCACGGCGGGCTGTTGTTCATCGATTTGCGCGATCATTATGGCATGACCCAGATCCTCGCCGATCCCGATAGCCCAGTCTTTTCCGAGATCGAGAAGGTCCGGTCAGAATGGGTGATCCGCATCGACGGAACAGTCAAGGCGCGTGATCCGGAGTTGATCAACCCAAAAATCCCGACTGGAGAGATCGAGGTTTTCATCAACGATATGGAAGTCCTCGGCGAGGCCGAAGAACTGCCTCTGCCGGTGTTCGGCGAACAGGAATACCCCGAGGAAACCCGTTTGAAGTACCGTTTCCTCGACCTGCGTCGCGAGAGCCTGCACAACAAGATGATCCTGCGCTCGAACGTTGTTCGCTCCATGCGCAACCGCATGGCCGAAAAGGGCTTCAACGAGTTTCAGACCCCGATTATCACGGCCAGCAGCCCCGAGGGCGCGCGCGACTTCCTGGTGCCGTCACGCCTGCATCCGGGCAAATTTTATGCCCTGCCGCAGGCACCTCAGCAATTCAAGCAGCTGATCATGGTCGCCGGCTTCGACAAGTATTTCCAGATCGCACCATGTTTCCGCGACGAGGATCCGCGCGCCGACCGTTCGCCGACCGATTTCTACCAGCTCGACATGGAAATGAGTTTTGTCGAGCAGCAGGATATTTTCGACACGATCGAACCGGTGATCCACGGCGTGTTCGAGGAGTTCGGAAAGGGCCGTCCGGTCAACCGGAATTGGCCGCAAATTTCCTATAATGACGCTGCCTTGTGGTATGGTACTGACAAGCCCGACCTGCGGAATCCGATTAAAATGCAAGTGGTTAGCGAGCATTTCAAGGGTTCAGGGTTCAAGATTTTTGCTTCGCTTCTGGAAAACGAGGGCACCGAGATTCGCGCCATTCCGGCTCCGACCGGCGGCAGCCGCAAGTTCTGCGACCGGATGAACGCCTTTGCCCAGAAAGAGGGTCTGCCCGGCATGGGCTATATCTTCTGGCGCGATGGCGAGGACGGCATGGAGGCGGCAGGACCGCTGGCCAAGAACATCGGTCCGGAACGCACGGAGGCAATCCGCCAGCAACTCGGCCTTGAAATCGGCGACGCTGCCTTCTTCCTCGGCGGCAAGCCGTCGTCTTTCGAGTCAGTCGCGGGCCGTGCGCGGACAGAGATCGGCAACGAGCTGGGCCTGACCGACAAGGACCGTTTCGAGTTCTGCTGGATCGTCGATTTCCCGATGTACGAAAAAGACGAAGCTACCGGAAAGATAGACTTTTCCCACAACCCGTTCTCGATGCCGCAGGGCGGGATCGATGCTTTGTCCGGCGATCCTCTGAAATGCCTCGGTTATCAATACGACCTCGCCTGCAACGGCTACGAGCTGATTTCCGGCGCGATCAGGAACCACAAGCCCGAGATCATGTTCAAGGCCTTCGAGATCGCCGGATACCCGAAGGAAGAGGTCGAGAAACGCTTCGGCGGTATGGTTCGCGCCTTCACCTATGGCGCACCTCCGCATGGTGGCTGTGCCGCGGGGATCGACCGTCTGGTGATGCTGCTTGCCGACGAGAGCAACATCCGTGAAGTTATCATGTTCCCGATGAACCAGCGGGCCGAAGACCTGATGCTGGGCGGGCCGTCTGAACCCACCAACGAGCAGCTACGTGAACTGGGCTTGCGGGTTCTGCCGCAGGAGAAATAGCGCTGGTGAAAGCCGGGAGTTGATGCTGGAATATGACATTACGGAAAGCCTGTGGTTTCCGTAAGGCATACGCGGTGCGGCCGTTTTTCAGGTATCGGGCGTTAACCGGTCCTGCCCGCGTCGTTCCGCGCTTTTCCGCCAATTTGTGAGCGGGCCTTCAGAAATTCCGTCGGAAAGAAGCTGGAGCTGCGTTATACTGTGTATTTCAGCGCAGGAGGCTCCGGTTGAGTGTTGCATCATCCACTATGGCGTCGATCCGTTTCGGCTACGGCTTCCGTCCGGGTGAGCCGGTGCCGCACGGCGCCTCCGACCTGATCTCGCGGCTGGCGCAGCCCGATGAAAACCCGCTCTCGTTCAGCCCATGGACGCTCGACGAGGCCACCGCCGCATTTCTGGCATTCAGGAAAGCGCAGGTGGCCCGGCGCGAAAATCGACGCGGGGCGGAGGAAGACCACAGTCGCGCGGTGACGGCGCTTCGCGAGCAGGGTTCCATGACCGTAAAATCCGTTTTTGGACGCGCTGTCTTCGGGCGCGACGGCTTTCGCGAACGGCTGGTCGCGTTCTGGCGCGATCATTTCACCGTGGTGGCCAAGTCGGTCCAGATGGGCGGATTCCTCGGCGATCTCAATGACGTCGCTATCCGGCGTCATGTCACCGGAAAGTTCGCCAATCTGCTGACTGCGGCCATTACCCACCCAGCCATGCTGTTCTATCTTGACCAGAACGCCTCTGCCGGTTCTCGGAGCCTCCGGGCGCAGCGCGGCAAGGGCGGTTTGAACGAGAATTTGGCGCGCGAGTTGCTGGAGTTGCACACGATGGGTGCCGGCGGCGCATATGGTCAGGCCGATGTCCGGCAACTTGCAGAGTTGATGGCGGGGATGCGTTATTCCGAGAACGGATTGAAAATGACCGGGAGCTGGGCGCAACCGGGCACCAAGACCGTTCTGGGCAAGACCTACAGCGGGCCGGTGCCGGAACTGGATGATGTGCGCGCCTTCTTGAGTGACGTCGCCCTGCATCCCGACACGGGGCGGCACTTGGCGCGCAAGCTGGCGGTGCATTTCGTGTCCGATACTCCCGACGAAGGACTGGTAGCGCACTTGTCCGAAGCCTATCGCGCGACCGGAGGCGACCTGATGGCAGTATATGCCGCACTGCTGGAACATCCCGATTCCTGGCGGGAGTTCGGCGCAAAGGCCAAGCAGCCCTTCGATCTCGTGGTCAGTGGTTTGCGGGCGCTCGATTTGCCGCAGCAGATGCTGGAACAGGCGGACGCAAGGGCGGTGAGGCGATACCTGCAGGGACCCGTGACGCTGATGGGGCAACCGTTGTTCCGCGCGAACGGGCCCGACGGGTGGCCCGAGGCGGCGGCGGAATGGATCACGCCGCAAGGCTTGGCCGGTCGATTGCGCTGGGCCGGCGATACGGCGCGCAGCTTTGGAACCGGACGCGACCCTCGCGCGTTTCTGGACACTGCGCTGGCCGATGCGGCGGGTGCCGCGTTGCGCTGGGCGGCCCCGAGGGCCGAGAGCCGCGAGGCGGGACTCGCTTTGATCCTCGCTTCGCCCGAATTCAACCGGAGGTAAGTCATGGACGGAACAGACACGGCGCGGACATCCGGCAGCAGTCGGCGTAAATTCCTGATCCGGTCGCTGGCGCTGGGCTGTTCGGCGGCGGCCAGCCCAATGGTCACACCGGTGTGCTTTGCCTCTGCGCCGTCGGATAACCGCCTCGTGGTTATCATCCTGCGCGGCGCCATGGACGGTCTGGACGTGGTGCGGCCGGTGGAAGATTCCCTGCTGAAAAAATATCGTCCCACCATGAACGTCGCGGACCAGATTCCGCTGACCGGGGGGTTCGCCCTACATCCGGCGCT
Organism: Paracoccaceae bacterium; assembly: GCA_024640245.1. Lineage (GTDB taxonomy): Bacteria > Pseudomonadota > Alphaproteobacteria > Rhodobacterales > Rhodobacteraceae > Amylibacter. The sequence goes on from JAHEFH010000084.1 coordinate 11,621, forward strand.
TTCCGCGCTTCGCCCCATGTGGCAGGCGGGCGAACTGGCCTTCGGACACGCCGTTTCGACCCCCTATCGCGACAAGCGCAGCCACTTCGACGGGCAGGATCTGTTGGAGGCAGGCTACCCGACGCTGGATGGGTTCAGGGCCTCGGGCCGTTCCGGTTGGCTAAACCGGATGTTGACGTTGATGCCCGGTGCGACGGCACGGACGGCGTTCTCGATCGGACAGGAGGACCTGATCCTGTTAGAGGGCTCGGCTCCGGTGTCAAGCTGGGCACCCGGGCTGAATGTGGCGTTGTCCGCTCAGGAAGCAACGCTGTTGCAGATGGTTTATGAAGAAGACCCACTGTTCCATGCCGCCGCCGCAGAGGCGATTGCGCTGTCCGAGGGATTGTCAGAGGCGGATATGACCGACGAAGGGGACGACCCTATGTCCATGGCGGATACGATGCGCGCGGCTGCGGCCGGTCGCGGAGCGCAGGCGCTGGCCGATTTTGCCGCGGGCCAGCTGAACGGCGACAGCCGTATCGCCGCCTTTTCTCTCGGAGGTTTCGATACCCACCATGGCCAGAACGCTGCACTGTCGCGAAGCCTGGGCGATGTTGCCGCGGCTCTGACAACGCTGCGTGACCGGCTCGGCGACAACTGGCGAAGAACCACGGTTCTATGCCTGACCGAATTCGGGCGGACTGTCCGTGAAAACGGCACAA
>JAHEFH010000085.1 GCA_024640245.1 Paracoccaceae bacterium
CTCAACCTGCCCGAAGGCATGCAGTTGACGCGTATCGCCGACAAATCCCTGAGCGAGTTGCTGGCCGCGGGAGAGATCGACTGCGCCATCATCGCGCGCCCGCCAACCTGTTTCCTTGAGGGACATCCCGACGTGGTGAGGCTGTTTCCCGACTACCTGGAAATGGAAGAAAAATACTACAAGGAGACCAAGGTCTGGCCGATCATGCACATTGTCGCCATGAAGAAACAGATTTTGGACGAGAACCCGTGGGTGGCGCGAAACCTTTTGAATGCTTTTCAGGAATCGAAGCGCCGTAGCCTCGAACGGTTGCTTGATCCGGCCGTGTCACGCTATCCGTTGCCGTGGCTGGCCACCTATGCGCGGCGTATGAAAGACATGTTCCATGGCGACCCTTTCCCCTATGGCATCGAAGAAAACCGTGCGACATGGGAACAAATGGCGCTTTACACCTATCAGCAGGGCATCGCGCACCGGCAGTTCACACCGGAAGAGATATTTCCCAAAGGCATTATGACAGAGGTTATAATTTGACCGTGGCCGTAGCGGTTATATCCAAAAGCAGATCAAGGGAAGTGAAGTGAGAAAAACCCAATATACCGGCGGTCCTGTCGAGAATGAAGTTATCGCGAACCTTGCGGCTGCGAGCCGCATCCTGGCGGAGCGGGGCGTCGTAGACGGCTTCGGCCACGTGTCGATGCGCCACCCTGGCAACCCTGACTACTATCTGATGGCGCGGGCGATTGCGCCAGCACTTGTGACACCGGACGACATCCTCGAATATGACATGGAAAGCGTTCCTTGTAATCCGGGTTCCAGCAAAAGCTTTCTGGAGCGGTTCATCCACAGCGAAATCTACAAGGCCCGCCCCGATATCAACTCGATCGTGCACAGCCACTCGCCGTCCGTCGTTCCTTTCGGGCTCGTAGATGTAAAGATGGAGGCGATGTTCCACAACGCGGCCTTCCTTGCGGCCGGAGTGCCGGTGTTCGATATTCGTGACAAGTTCGGAATGACCGATATGCTGGTTTGCGATTGCGAGAAGGGCGTCGCACTGGCCGAGTCTCTCGGAGACAAGGATATCGCCTTGATGCGGGCGCATGGTTCTGTCGCCTGCGGTCCTACGCTGCAAACCGCAGTATTCCGTGCCGTCTACACAGAGGTCAACGCGCGTATACAGCATTGGAGTGTGGGGCTTGGCGGCGGGGCGCCCCTGGCGTCGCTAGAAGAGGAAGAGGGCCGGTTAGCCGACGTGCCGAACCAGACGGCGGGCATGCGGGCTTGGGACCTCTGGCGACTGCAGGTCCGGGATCAACTCGGTTGGTGAAGTCAAATGGGAAGTCTGACATGAGCAGTGCGGAACTGGAAAAACAAAACCTTGCGGATTGCATCCGGATGCTCGAGCATTCGGATATCATCGACTACAACGGCCACGCCAGCATTCGGGCAGGCGAGAACCGGATGTTCATCAATATAGGTTCCTGCCAGCGCAGCCAGTTGACGGCCGACGACATTTGCACCGCCGACTTCGACGGCAATGTGATCGAGGGAAACGGCAAGCCGCCGCTTGAATTTCACCTTCATGCCGGCATCTACAAGGCCCGTCCCGACGTCAACGCGGTGGTTCATGCGCATCCGAAGTGGTCGACCTTTCTGTCCATGGCTGGCGAACGCTACCTGCCCGTATTTGCCCAGGGGTCGCTGGTTTACCCTCTTGAAGTGCTGGATTCGCCAAACTCGATCAATAACCCGGAAATGGCAAAGCGGCTGACGGATGTTTTGGGCGGAAGCCCGGCGGCCTTGATGAAGTCGCATGGCGCTGTGGCGGTAGGTAAAAACATTGTCGAGGCCTTCGTGCTGATCAACTATCTGGAAGAAAACGCCTATCGTCAGTACATGGCGATGCAGATCGGCAAACCGTACGCGTTCACTCAAGAAGAAATGGATCTGTGCCGCGCCAAGCTGTGGAACGAGAATCTATTCAATCGTACCTGGAGCCATTTTCGTGCAAAATTGGAGCAAGGCCGCTAGGGTTTAATTCAAACAAGAATTAAGTTTTATCGCATCATCAACCGTTGGAGTTCTGTCGTGGCGAAAGCTGAAAAGTTCCTGTTGGCCGGGGTCATGGGGTGGCCCGTCATGCACTCGCGATCGCCACTAATGCACAACTACTGGCTCAAGCAGCAAGGGCTCGCGGGTACCTACGTCCCGCTTGCGATCGAGCCAAAGGATCTTGCGGAGGCGCTGCGCGCGCTGCGCCCGCTAGGTTTCGCGGGATGCAACCTGACCATTCCTCATAAACTCGAAGCGATGAAGATCGTGGACCGGGTTGACGACGTGGCGACAAAGATCGGTGCGATCAGTTGTGTCGTGGTTCAACCCGACGGGTCGCTGTTCGGAACCAACAATGACTGGCTGGGCTTTATCGGAAACCTGAAGCAGCAGGTGCCTGACTGGCGCGCCGACGCAGGCCCGATTGCCGTTATCGGCGCTGGTGGAGGCGCGCGCGCAGTCTGTTACGGCCTGATGCAAGAAGGCGCGAAGGAGATCAGGCTCGTAAACCGCACCCGTGACAAGGCCGAGCGGATTGCCGAAGAATTCGGCGGCCCGATCAAAGTGCTCCCTTGGGAGCAACGCCACGATGCGCTGGACGGTGTTGGCACGGTCGTGAACACTACAAGTCAGGGTATGGTCGGATTGCCGGCGCTTGATCTGCAGTTGGATATGCTACCTCGATCGGCACTTGCCACCGACATCATCTATACACCACTGGAGTCGCCATTCCTGGCAGCGGCGCGGGAGCGCGGCAACCGGACAGTAAACGGCCTGGGCATGTTGCTGCATCAGGGCAAGCCTGCATGGCGGCTCTGGTTCGGTGTCGAACCCGAGGTGACGCCCGAGTTGCGGGAAATGATGGAGCGGAGTATTCTGGCTGATCTGTAGGATCGGAACAGTCTGAACGACTCAGCTTCGCTGTCCTGATTTTCGGCGGTTAAGCCATACAACGCCCATCCGAAATTTACCGCATAGAGGAACATCGTTCCGATTGCGCTGTATCTCCCCGCTTGAGAGGACCTACATTCGCCATCAATTATCAATAGGGTGGTTCTGATGGACACTTCCTCGGTAGGGCAAACACTGGCTTTGCTGTCAGCGTTCTCCTTTGCTTGTTCCAATATTTTCATATCGCGGACCAAAAGCTCCAGAGGCGACAAGGGGCTTATATTTTCGGTTCTGGTGACGCTTGTTTTTTCGTTGCTGGTGTGGCTCGCCTTGGAATCCGGCAAGGAAACCCCCGCCGTCACTGACAGGGACCTCTGGATCGGCCTGGTTTGGTTCGCTGCCGCGGGTCTGAGCGCGATGGTCTTCGGCCGAAGCCTGTTGTTTGAGTCCGTCCGCAGGCTGGGCGTGTCGCGGGCGTCGGCCGTAAAGCGCCTCAACCCGTTTTTCTCGGTTCTGTTCGCAGCGATCCTTTTGGGCGAAGTGATCTCGCGTCACGAGGCTGTCGGCATGGCCCTGATCGCCGTGGCCTTTGGGTTGCTAATTCTCGATGCGTTTTCGAAGAATGGACGGGCGGCATCCGGGGACATCCATGTCTCGAACTACCTGTTCGGCGTCCTTGCGGCGGTTGCTTACGCCTGCGCTTATATCTTGCGAAAACTCGGTCTCGATGTCCTTCCGAGCGCCTCTTTGGGAACGTTCGTAAGCGCTGTCGCAGGGCTGGCGTCCTTCATCGTGCTTTCCCTGTTCTCGTCACGATACCGTGGCAATTTCCGCGGCGTTTTCGCCTATCTCGACCGCTGGATCGTTATGGCGGCGATCATGGTTTCGGCCGGGCAAATTCTGCTGTTTGCCGCCCTGGCATTCGAAGAGGTTTCCACGGTCGTGATGATAGCTTCGCTTGAAATATTCATCGCGATGTTCTTGTCAGTGGTGATTTTCCGTACCGAAAAGCTGCCGTCGGGTGGCGTTCTGGTTTCCGCGGTCCTCGCGACGGCAGGTGTCCTCCTGGTTGCGCTAGGATAAAATCATAGAAGTCCGCAAGCTATAAATCAGCTTGCTTGGCGCGTAATATTGTTCCTACATGCGGACCCGCGTCCCATTGACTTGCCTAGAGCCGTATCTCTATTGTTCTCGCATGGGAGCCAACGAAATATGCTGATCATCAATAATGATCTCGTTTTTAGTCTGTTGCAGATGCGCGAGTGTATCGCCGCGCAAGAGGTGGCTTTTGCTGACCTCACTTCCGGAAAGTCCATTCACCGACCCCGAATTGACACCTATGTTCCATGCAAAAGGGATGATGGATATTATCGCTGGGGAACGATGGAAGGTGCCAACAACGGTTATTTCGCGATCCGGATGAAGTCTGATATCATCCACTGGCCGCGGGATGACCACGGCAACTGGACCGAAGAAAAATATTGCGTCGAAACCGGTACTTACTGCGGATTGATCATGCTGATGTCCACCGAGACAGGCGAGCCGCTGGCTTTCATAAATGACGGGGCATTGCAGCACATGCGTGTCGGCGCAGGCGCCGCGCTGGGTGTAAAGCACCTATCGCGCAAGGACAGCGAAACCGTCGGTATGATCGGTTCGGGCGGCATGGCGCGCACGTTTCTCGAGGGGTTCAGCTGTGTCCGTGACATCAAACGATGCCGCGTGTTTTCCCCGACGAAGGAAAACCGTGAAGCCTACGCTTCTGAAATGTCAGAGAAGCTGGGCATCGAGGTAATTCCGGTCAACTCTGCGCAAGAAGCGGTTGAAGGGTGCGATATCCTGACCAGCTGCACTGACAGCATGTCACCGGTTTATGATGCCGACTGGATCAAGCCGGGTATGCATGTGACCAATCTCGGCCGCCGCGAAATGCCGGAAGAGGCAATCGGCAAGTTCGACATCGTCGTACGCCAGGGAACGGCCGGGCTCCAGATGAAGCAGACCGAGCGTTTTCAAGCGGAACGCGGGCATTCGCCGGCAGCATTCATCGGTGGAACCGAAGAAGAAATGAAACGCATTCCAGCGCGCAATCCGCAACCGGGATTTGGCGGCGACGACCCGCAGTTCTCTGATCGCGGCAAGGGGGCGGACAAGCCCGATTTCGCGGCGCTGGTAAACGGTCTGGCACAGGGTCGGACCCGCGACGACCAAATCACTTTTTATCGCAACGTCGGAAATCAGGGCCTTCAATTTTCTGCTGTAGGGCAGGTGGTTTATGAAAAGGCGTTGGCCAACGGTGGCGCGCGTGAAATACCGACGGAATGGTTTCTGCAGGATATACGGGACTAGGAAGTAAATATCGTAACCAAGCACTCAATCTGGGAGGAAAGAGAATGAGAAGAGACTTTTTGAAAGGAGCAGCTGCAACTTTTGCCGCTGTGACAATGCTGGCGAACGGCGGAGCTGTATTCGCCGAAACGGCTGCTGAATTCTACAAAGACGCCAAGATCAAGTGGATCGTGCCCTACAAACCGGGTGGCGGCTATGACGAATACAGCCGTATGATTGCTCCATACCTGGAAAAATATACAGGCGCGAGCGTCGAGATCGAGAATATGCCCGGTGCCGGCGGTATGAAGGGTGCGAATGAAATCTTCAATTCGCCGCCTGACGGTCTGACGATCGGTATCATCAACGGCTCTGCCATGGTGACCAACCAGTTGTCCGAGATCGAGGGCGCTTCCTACAAGATCGCCGACTATAACTACCTTGGCCGGATGGTTGCGGACCTTCGGGTTCTGGTCGTCGGCACCAATTCGCCCTACAAGACTTTCGATGATCTTTTGAAATCGGAAAGCGATGTTGTCGTGGGTGCGACGGGCCTCGGGGGCAGCACCTATGTTGACGCCGTGATTACCGGACCGGCATTCGGCATCAAGCAGAAAGTTGTTCATGGTTTCGACAACTCCGGCGACGTGCGTCAAGCGATGCTTCGCGGTGATGTCACGGCAATGTGGGGCTCTCTTGGTAGTGCTGTTCAAGGCGTTGCAGACGGCGATCACGTGATCGTGGCGCAAAGCGATGTGGAACGCTCGCCGCTTCTGCCCGACGTTCCCAGCGTGTTCGAATATGTCGACGCACTGCCCAACGCAGGAGAGATCAAGCCGGTTCTCGAGGCTTGGGATGCGCTGAATGCTGTTGGCCGTCCTGTTGCAGCACCTCCGGGTATCCCGGCGGACCGTCTGGCCTTTCTTCGTGACGCTTTTTCCAAGGCAATTTCCGACCCGGAATTCGTAGGTGCCATGACCAAGGCGGAACGCGAACTGTCGTTCGTGGACGGAGAAAGAATGGGCAAGATCGCGACTTCGGCGACCAATATGACTCCCGAGGTCAAAAAGCTGATCGTTGCAGCCGTACGCGGCGAAATTTGATCTGAAAGGGGCGGGCGGCGGCACAATAGCCGCCCGCGACCTGAAAGTACTCGCCGCGGTTTCCACGAGCCTGCGGTGCACCGTTTCCCTATCCAGAGGTACCGAACATGACAATTATTGAGGGAATGACGAGCGGCTTTCTGCAGTCGGTCAGTCTCGGCGTCATACCCTATCTCGCCGTCGGCTCTATCTTCGGGCTCGTCATCGGGATCATACCCGGCCTCGGCGGCCATTTCGCCATGGCGATGGCCGTGACCTTTCTTTACACGATGGAGCCCGGCGCAGGTATCGCATTTCTGTTAGGTGCTCATGCCACGGTGGCGCAGGGCGGTGGCCTTACGGCCATTCTGTTCAGCACGCCCGGCACAGGTCAAAACGCGGCGACCCTGCTTGACGGACCACCCATGCGCGACAACGGCCGCGCTGGCGTTGCCGTCGGGGCCGCGATGGCATCGTGTTTCCTCGGCGCGACTTTCGGCGCGATTGTCCTAGCTTGCCTCATTCCATTCCTGCGCGACGTGGTTCTGGTCTTCGGACCACCCGAGATTTTCGTGTTGGCGTTTCTGGCGCTGACCTTTGTCGCGGTTTTGGGAAAAGAAGACCTGATCCGCAGCCTTATCGCTGCCCTTGCCGGTATGTTGCTGGCCATGATCGGGCTGGACAACGTCACCAACACCGAACGCTTTACAATGGGCTCAATGTCGCTGTCGGATGGCTTGTCGCTCGTGCCGGTCATCCTTGGCCTTTTCGCCGTCGCGGAAATGTTTGAGTTATGGGCAAAGGGCGGGGCCTTGGCGCGCGGAGTCGACAAACCGCTTTCGGCGCGCGAGACCCAAAAGCAGATATTCGAGGGCATTGGACTTGCCTTCAAGAACTGGTGGCTGGTCGTACGGTGCAGCGCAATCGGAACAGGCATGGGCCTAATTCCGGGCCTTGGAAGCGCGCCCGCCGCCTTTGTGGCCTATGGCCATGCCAAGCAAACCTCGAAAAGCCCCGAGACCTTCGGCAAAGGCAACGTCGAAGGCGTGATCGGACCAGAGGCATCCAATGATGCGGTCGAGGGCGGTGCGCTGGCGTCGACAATTGCTTTTGGAATTCCGGGCAGTTCGTCGATGGCGATCCTGCTGAGCGGTCTGTTCATCCTTGGTCTGGAAACAGGCCCCCGAATGCTGAACCAGAACCTGGATATCGTGTTTATCATGATTTTCACGATCATCATCGGCAACCTGATCGGCACCCTTGTCGGTATGTTTCTGGTCAACCCGATGTCCCGTGCGACATCGATAAAGTCAGAGTTCATGGTGCCGGTCCTGATGGCGATCATCATAACCGGGGCATATGCGACCGACCGTTCGATGTTCGACATCGGCGTCACGATCTTCTTCGGGATCATCGGTCTTATCATGAAAATCCTCAATTACTCGCGGTCCGCCTTGCTGATCGGTTTCGTGCTCGGCTTTGCGGTTGAAAAGAACCTCTACCTTGCACTGCTTCTCAAGGGTCCATTCTTCTTCATGCAGCCGCTGCCGCTGGCTCTGACAATCTTCACGATTGGCTTCCTCGCCTACAATGTCGTGATGATTATCCGGCATCGCAGATCCGCCGCGTCCCCTTTGACCGCACGAAAGCCAAATTCATGAGCGACCAGGAAAACAAACAAGAGTCCCACACGCCGGGCGAAACCACCAGGAACGATCTATTCGTTCTGGAACTGTGCTTTCTGATTTTTCTGTTGGTGGTGGTCACGATCGCAATCTTCGAGGCGACCACCTACAAGATCGTGTCGTCCAGAACGCCGTTTGTCATCATGATCCCACTGTGGATACTATTGGTGGTTCAGGTCGTCCGCTCTGCGCGCACTAGTGGTGACCAGACGCTATGGCATAGGGCGATGCGGGCCTTTCGGGGGCGGAACACCAATTTCCGAAAGATCAATTCGCTGGCCGGATGGATCGTGGCTTTGGGCGTGACCATCCAGATTTTCGGCCATTACATCGGTATTGCCAGCTTCATGTTCATCATTATGTGGCTGGTGGCGAAACAAAAGCTGATGACCTCTATCCTGGTGACTCTTGTCACCACAGGCGTGATCTATCTGTTGTTCGAACATGGGTTCGGCATCGATCTCTATCGCGGAATGTTCTTCCGGTATCTCGCTGGTTATCGCGTCTTCTAGGCGCCTAAAATCGAATAATCTTTCCAATGGGAGACCTTAATGCACGACGAAATCATGGGCAAAGTCCATTGGCACGAACCTGAATCCGGTGACCGTGCAGGCTACGGTACGTTTGGCCAGCCTTTGTCCGACTACGACCGGTTTATTGAAGCGGACGGAATACCATGTTTCCGGGGGCTGGGCCTACGCAGTGTCAAGGACCTTGACTTGGCCGACTGGCCCCGCATGGGCGGGCGCGGGCACTACATCCAATTGCACGGTACCGAGGGTAAATGGGGGTGCTATGTCGTCGAAGTTCCCGCGGCCGGTGCCCTGAATCCCGAGAAACACATCTATGAAGAGATTTTCATGGTCGTCGAGGGCCGTGGAACCACCGAGGTCTGGCTGGAAGAGGGCGGTCCGAAGCACGTGTTTGAATGGCAAGCAGGTTCCTTGTTCTCCATTCCGGTCAATGCCTATCACCGTCTGGTGAATGCGACCAACAAGCCCGCGCTGCTGATCGCGGGAACCACGGCGCCGAACCTGATGGACCTGATCGGAAACACGGATTTCATCTTCAACGCACCGTATAATTTCAATGACAGGTTTTCGGGCGCTGCCGATTTCTACAAGCCGTCCGAGGAAATCGAACCGGATCCAATTCGCGGTCTCGCCATGCGCCGGACCAATCTGGTGCCTGACGTCGTAAATTGCGAACTGCCGCTGGATAACCGCCGGTCGCCCGGTTATCGCCGGGTCGAGCCTTTCATGACCGGAAACAAGTTCTACCTGTGGCTCGGCCAACATGAAACAGGCCGTTATTCCAAGGCTCATGCGCACAGTTCCGCAGCGGTGCTTATATGCGTCAAGGGCGGCGGCTACACTTACACCTGGCCGGAAGAACTGGGCGTCAACCCTTGGGCCGACGGAAACGGCGATCAGGTGCAGCGGATCGATTATGGCCCGTTTGGCATGGTCAGCGCCGCGCCGGGCGGGGCGCGCTGGTACCACCAGCACTTCAACACTTCGTCAGAGCCGTTTCGTCTGTCGGCATGGTTCGGGCCCAACCACCCCAGCCTCGTGACCGGCAACAAGCCGGGAGCCAAGCAGATTGACTACACCGCGATGGATATCGACGAGGGAGGCACCGCAATTCCCTACTGGATGGAAGATCCGTATCTTCGTCAGGAGTTTGCGGCCAAAATTGAGAATAACGGCGGCAAGCTCCGTATGGAACCGTCCCGTTATGAGAAACCTGCGGGAGTGAAATAGAACTTGAACCAGGTTCTGAACATAGAAGGTGGCGCGGGCGGTCGGATTTTCTTTTCGGGCGCATCGCGCAGCCTTGTGGAAGAAGACGAGATCCAGCTGACAAGTGTCGGCGTCGATATCGGCTCATCGACCGCGCATTTGATGTTTTCACGCATTACTCTGGAGCGACTGGATACCCGTTACGTTGTTGCGGATCGCGAAGTGCTCTACGCTTCGGAAATTTTGCTGACGCCTTACAGGCAGGATGGCGACATCGATACCGAAGTGTTGGCGGCCTTCATTGACCATGAATATGCGAAAAGCGGTGTTTCGCGTGACGAGGTGGACTCCGGTGCGCTCATTCTGACGGGTGTGGCTGTGCGCCGCCGCAATGCGCGTGCTATCGGCGAGTTGTTTGCTGCGGAGGCTGGCAAATTCGTTTCCGTGAGCGCGGGTGACAGTCTGGAAACGGTAATGGCCGCGAACGGGTCGGGGGCCGTTGCAGCCTCGGCGAGCGGGCGGACAATTCTGAATATCGATGTCGGCGGGGGCACCACCAAACTCGCGGTGTGCCGCGACAACGAGGTTTTGAACACCACGGCAGTGGAGGCCGGCGCGCGTCTGGTGGTGACGGACGAGGACGGCAGGATTTCACGACTGGAGGATTTCGGCAGCAGGATGCTGGGGGGCGGCATCGGGCTTGGCGACCCGTTGTCACTTGAAACCAAGCAGGCATTGGCCGACACCATGGCTGGACGGATCATGTCAGCGACGCGCGGCGCGTTGGAGGATGACTGGCGCCGCCTTCCGCAACTGCCGGCAGGAATTGCAATTGACGGCGTCATAGTGTCTGGCGGCGTCTCGGAGTTCATGGATGGTTCCTCCGGTCAGGATTTCGGTGATCTTGGTCCGTTTCTCGCCCGGGCGCTCAGAAAAGAACTCGATGACGCGGGACTACAGGTTTTTCCCAGCACAGACGGAATTCGCGCGACAGTTGTCGGCGCCTCGCAATACACGGTCCAGGTCAGCGGTAGCACGGTCTATCTGGACCCGATCGAGATTTTGCCTCTGCGCAATGTCGCCACCATCCGTCCTCAACTTGATCTTGGTGAAGATATAGACGTTGACGCTGTTGCCGAGGAAATCAGAAACGCTCTTCACAGGTTCGATCTTCAGGAAGGCGAAGTTCCTGTTGCGGTCGCGCTACCGTGGCGCGGGTCGGCGACCTATGGCCGACTGGACCAGTTGAGCCGTGGTCTGACGCAGGGAATGGCCAAGGTTCTTGACGCAGGCCATCCGATGACCATTGTAATGGATGGCGATGTCGGTGGTCTGCTGGGTATGCATTGCCGGGAAAACGGCCTTACAGGAAACCCAATTATCTCAATCGACGGAATAACCTTGTCGGCATTTGATTTTATCGATGTCGGCGAAGTGATCGCAGCCACGGGTTCGGTGCCGGTGGTCGTCAAGTCATTGGTTTTTCCAGGGCAACTGAACGACCAGACAGAAGGAAAGAAAAATGGCTGACGACAAGTCAATAGAAACACCCAAATCGGTCAGGTCTGTCTGGCCCGCAGTCGTGCTGTTCACCAGCGCCGTTGCGACGCTGTATTTCGCATCGGGCTACAGCGAAGTATCCCGGCGATTTCCGGTCATGGTCGCTTATGCGCTGGCGGGGTTGGCGTGTATTGATTTCTACAGTCGGACGAAACTTCCCGGAGTTGGGGTGCTTAACGCGTTCTGGGGCAGTGGATTTGGCCGGCGGGAAATGACCCATAACCCGAGACTTCGCGACGAGTTGATTTTGACGGCATGGATTCTGGCGGCCTTTTTCGGAATGGCCACGGTCGGGATTCTTGTCGCCGCCCCGCTTTTCTGTCTGCTCTACGTACGTTTGCAGGCCGGCAGGTCGTGGCTTGTGTCTCTGGGCGTCGCACTGGTCGTGCTGGCGTTCGAGGCGATTATTTTTGAATGGGTCCTCGACTACGAGCTCTACCGGGGACTGTTGTTTTTGGAGGAAGGGTTTTCCGATTGGTGAAAACTCAAAAGAGGAGGAAAAGATGAAGAATCTAATTAAGGCCGGTGTCCTGTTCGCGGCCACCGCAATTGCCGGGCCAGCATTGGCAGACTATCCGGAGGATGGAAATATCACGTTTGTAATCCCCTACAGCGCTGGTGGCGGGTTTGACACAATTGTCCGAACATTCGCTCCGGAAGTCGAAAAAGCCTTGGGTGCCACAGTAGTGCCCGAAAATATTTCCGGTGCGTCCGGCACACGTGGCGGTCAGGCCGTGGCGCGCGCCAAGGCGGATGGTTACACGATCGGGATCTATAACGTCCCCGGTCTGAACGTGGCTGAAACGCTCGATCGTGACCTTGGTTTCAGCCTGAAGGAAGTGACCTGGATCGCGAACCTGGCCGAGTCCAAATATGCCATCGCAGTCAAATCGGACTCGCC
>JAHEFH010000197.1 GCA_024640245.1 Paracoccaceae bacterium
AAGGTTTCGTAATCCGGCATTTCCGGCCCGTCATTGGATTTTTTGCGGGTCTTGTCATAGAGGAATCGCAACCAGGCAGCCTCATCGCGCCCTTCAGTAAAGGCATGGCGGAAGTTGGTCACCGACCCGTCGGCGGAGTTCAAGCGGCCGGCAAGCGCCGCAAAGATGTCATGGTCGTTTCTGGCCTGTCCGAAAGGCTTGGAAACGGCTTCGGTCGCCATCAGATGCGTGTCGCGCGGTGATCCGGTCAGGTCGTTGCGTTCCGCCGACAAGGTTGCCGGCAGAACGATGTCTGCATGGCGGGCCAGAGGTGTCCAGTGTGGTTCATGTACGATGACGGTATCAACCTGTTGCCACGCTTGACGCAGACGGTTCAGGTCCTGATGGTGGTGGAAGGGATTGCCGCCGACCCAATAGACAAGCCGGATTTCCGGATAGGTCAGGCTCTGGCCGTCATACTGAAACTTCCCGCCCGGATTAAGCAGCATATCGGCGATCCGCGCCACCGGAATGAAGCTGCGGACCGGATTTCTGCCGGTCGGCAAAGAGGCGAGCGGCATCGTTCCGCGCTGGCTGCCAACGCTGTTTGTCGCCGATATCCCGAGGGCAAAACCCTCTCCCTTACGCCCGATCCCGCCGAGCATGGCGGCAAGGACGACGGCCATCCAGTAAATCTGTTCGCCGTTCTGCTGGCGCGTCAGCGACCAGCTTGCGCTGATCGTGGTGGGACGGCCCGCCATCCTGCGGGCGAGCGCAGTGATGTCAGCGCGGGGCACGCCGGTGATCGCTTCGGCCCAAACCGCATCCTTGGGCTGACCGTCGGCATCGCCGGTCAGATAGGGGATAAACCTCTCGAAACCGGTGCAATAGCGGTCGAGAAATCTTTGATCGTGCAGGTGCTCGCTGACAAGCGTGTGGGCCAGCGCAAGCATCAGTGCAAGATCAGTGTTAGGACGGATTGGCATCCATTCGGCGGCGACTTCTCCGGCCAAGTCGGCCGCCGAGGGGTTCACGTTTACAATCTGCGCACCCGCATCTACTGCATGATGCATGTCGCGCTTTTGCGTATGATGCGCGACGCCGCCGGAATTGACCTGCCCATTGCGCAGCGCGATACCGCCGAAGGCAACTACAAGTGATTTCCGCTCTGCGATTCCCTGCCACGAGCTGTGCTCCAGCAGCAGTTTGTCCATCCTGCCGACTACATGCGGCAGGATCACCTGACCGGCGGCATAACTGTAGGTGTCTCTGGCTGCGGTGAACCCGCCGAAGAGGTTCATGAAACGGCGTAACTGACTTTGCGCGTGATGGAACCGTCCGGCGCTTGCCCAGCCGTAGGATCCTGCGAAAATCGCCTCGTTTCCGTGCTTTCGGCGCGTTTCTTCCAGTTCGCGTGCGACTAGATCCAGCGCCTTGTCCCAAGAAACGGCGACAAAGCTATCGTTGCCCCGCCTGTCGCGCTGTCCGCCTTCCAGAAAGCCTTTGCGCACCATCGGCTGGCCGATCCGGCAGGGATCGTTCAGCGTTTCAAGCATCGCGCTGCCTATTTTCGAGGGATCAGGATCACCCTCGAAGGGTTGCAGGGCGACAGCATGTCCGTCCTTCATTTCGGCCCGATATGTGCCCCAGTGCGCGGCAACAAGGGGCCTTGGGTCGGTCATTTGCCCAGTTCCTGCTCTACCAGCTGAACCCAGTAGGAGGAGCCAGTAACCAAGGCTTTGTCGCTAAACTCATAGTCCGCCGAGTGCAGTGGGCGTGCGTGCCGCCCCTCGGTACCGTTGCCCATCAGCACGAAACAGCCTGATCGGGCCTTTGCCATGTGGGCGAAATCCTCGGAAAACAACTTTGCCTGACAATTGCGGTCGATATGCGCGGAACCAACCAGCGCCTCGGCTGCACCTGCGGCGGCACGTGTGGCATCAGGCGCGTTTATCGTGGCCGGAAAAATCGTCTGGAAATCGACTTCTGCACTGACGCCATGGGCGGAGCAAATTCCGGCTGCAATCTGGCGCATGCGCGCCTCTATTTCTGCTGTGATTTCGGGTGAGAGGGCGCGTGCGTCGCCGCGCAGCACAGCGCGGCCGGGCAGGATGTTGCGACCGCCGTCGCTGACAAACTCGGTCACCGAGACAACACCGTTCCGCCCGGGGTCAAGCTTGCGCGATACGATGGTTTGCAACGCACCAACCAGTTCGGACCCGACGGTGATAGCGTCGACGCCCATATGGGGCAGAGCGGCGTGACCGCCGCGGGCGGTAATCGTGATCTCGAACAAGCTCTCGCTGGCGGTCATCGGCCCCGATCGGGTTGCAAACTGGCCAAGCGGAAGGCCCGGCATATTGTGCATGGCATAGATGCTGTCGACATCGAAGTTTTCGAAAAGGCCGTCGGCGATCATGGCCGCTGCGCCCAGACCGTGCTCCTCGTTCGGTTGGAAGACAAAAACAACCCGACCGTTGAATGATCCGTTTTCGGACAGATGACGCGCGGCGCCGAGCAGCATTGCCGTGTGTCCGTCATGGCCGCAAGCATGCATGACGCCCTTGTTTTGCGATTTGTGCGGCAGGTCGTTCGATTCAGTTATCGGCAGGGCATCCATATCGGCCCTGATCCCGATCGAGCGATTTCCGTTACCGCGTTTTAGAATGCCGACCACTCCGGTGCCGCCAACACCTCGATGCACCTCCAGCCCGAAGGATTCCAGTAAATCGGCGACTTTTCCAGACGTCCGGTGTTCCTTGAAACCCAGTTCTGGGTGCGCGTGAAAATCGCGCCGCCACAGTTGCATGTCGTCTTCCAGGTCGGCGGTGTGCATGGTCTCAGGTCCTTTCCGGCCCTTCCGAAGCAATCATCAGGCAACGGGTGTCGGGCCCCGGCGACAGGTCTCGTATCGCGGCGAGCGCGGCGCCGCCGCTTGGCGTGGTCGCAATGCCCGCCGCGGACAGTTCTGCAGCGGATGCGGTGGCTTGCGCATCGGATACGGTAACAAACACATCCGCGTCCTGCCGCAATGCCTCGAAGGCTATCAGGGATGCATCCTTGCAGTCCAGCCTCCCCATGTTGGACTCCGGTCCTTTGGCATGGGTGAGTTCGCCTGCCTCGACACTGCGCAACAGACAGGCGGCGGCTTCGGGTTCCACGACGATGATTTGCGGTTGCACATTCCAATGGCTACGGATGTGGGCCGCGACCGACCCCGCCAATCCGCCGACGCCTGCCTGAAGGAAGACGTGGGTCGGCCAAACTCCAGTGCGGGCGAATTCCGCGCGGCATTCCTCGGCCAGAACGGTGTAGCCTTCCATCACAAGTGCCGGAGCCTCGAGATATCCTTCCCAGGATCCGTCGGCCAGATGTATCCAGCCGTTGGCTTCGGATTCGGCCTTGGCGGTCACAATGCTCTGCTCGTAGTTGCCCTTGGACCGCAAAACGCGGGCGCCTAGCGCGCGGATGCGATCTGCGA
>JAHEFH010000086.1 GCA_024640245.1 Paracoccaceae bacterium
ATCCGGACAAGCCAAAGCTGGTATTCTTTTTTGACGAGGCGCACCTTCTTTTCGACGATGCGCCCAAGGCGCTGCTCGACAAGGTGGAACAGGTCGCGCGCCTGATCCGGTCCAAGGGGGTGGGGGTCTTTTTTGTGACGCAGAATCCCGACGACGTGCCGGAGGACATTCTTGGCCAACTTGGCAATCGGGTTCAGCACGCCCTGCGAGCGTTTACGCCGCGCGACCAGCGGGCGCTGAAGCTCGCTGCGGAAACTTTTCGGACCAATCCGGATTTTGATACGGCCGAGGCGATCACGCAGGTCGGTGTCGGCGAGGCACTGGTGTCGACGCTCGAGAAGAAGGGTATGCCGTCCGTGGTCCAGCGCACTCTGATCCGACCACCATCATCGCAGCTCGGCCCGATTACGGATGCAGAGCGCATGGCTGTGATGAACCGCTCTCCGGTTTCGGGCATTTATGAAGCGCACCTCGACCGCGATTCCGCCTTTGAAATTCTGGCCAAACGCGCCGAACATGCGGCAGAAGAGGCGCGGCAAGCCGAAGTTGCAGCCGAAAAAAAGGCGGCGGAGGAAGAAGCCTTGAAGCACGCGCGCCGCTATGACCCCGCCAGCAGTCGGACCTCACGGTCAACTTCGTCGCGGGGCGACAGTGTAGCGATGGCCTTCACCAAATCACTTGCCCGTTCGCTGGGTTCACGCACTGGTCAACAGCTTGTCCGTGGAATTCTCGGCAGCCTCAGCAAGGGGCGCTAAAGCGGTTTTACCTTGAGTTTGGTGATGCGGTTCTGGTCCCGCTCGACTACTTCGAACCGGAAGTTGTGAAAGATGAACACCTGGCCCACGGTCGGAATGGTCTGGGCCTCGTGGATCACCAGTCCTGCGACTGTGTTTGCCTCGTCGTCCGGCATCGACCAGTCATGTGCGCGGTTCAGGTCGCGGATCGTCATGCTGCCGTCGACCTCGTAGTTGCCCTCTTTGTCGCGCTTCGCGGCTTCGTCGAAATCGATATCGTGCTCGTCCGAGATTTCGCCGACGATTTCTTCCAGAATATCTTCAAGCGTTATCAGCCCCTGCAAAGCACCATACTCGTCGACTACCAGCGCGAAATGGGTCCGGCGGCGCAAAAATTCGCGCATCTGGTCATCGAGTGGGGTGGTTTCCGGCACGAAATAGGGCTTCATCGCAATTTCGAGGATGTTAAGCTTGGCGATGCGCTTGGTGCCTTCTTTGCCGCTGCGTAACAGGCTTTCGACCGATCGCAACAAATCCTTGGCATGCACAACGCCAATGATGTTTTCCTGATCGCCCTTGAAAATCGGCAGGCGGGTATAGGGCGAACTGAGGCACTGGCGGACAATTTCGTCCGGAGCGCCATCGGCATCAATCATTTCGATGTCGGAGCGATGCAGCATGATCTCTTCGACCTCGCGGTGTTTCAGGTCAAGCGCGCCAAGCAGGCGGTCGCGGTCCGCCTTGTGGACTGTGCCCTCGACATGACCCAGAGCAATCGCGCCGGCAATCTCCTCTTGCGTCGCCATCGAATTGTCTCCGCTGGCCGAACGTGTTCCCAGCAGCCAAAGCAGAACCGCAACAATGAACTGGATCGCGACCACTGCAGGTGCGAGGATCGTAACGAACACGGCAACCGGGCGGGCCAGGAAATTGGCGGCGGATTCGGAATGGTTGATGGCATAGGTCTTTGGCAGTACCTCGGCAAAAACCAGAACCAGCAAGGTCATGATCAGCGTTGCCACGAAAATGCCGCTGTCGCCGAACATACGGGAGAAAAGATTTGTCGCCAGAGCGGTAGCAAGAATATTGACGAGGTTGTTACCAAGCAGGATGGACCCGATCAGGCGCTCGCTCTTTTCCGTCAGCGTCAGGGCAACCTGCGCGCCTTTGGCCCCCCTGTCCGCCATGCTGTGCAACTTGCCGCGGCTGGAGGCTGTCAGCGCCGTCTCGGAGCCGGAGAAAAACGCCGAGATAGCAAGCAGGACGACGATGGCGGCGCAGGTTAGCCAGAAGCCGATGTCGTACATCACAAAATCGCCAGATGCGGTTTCCATGGGAGCAGGTTCCTTGCATTATCACATTACGTAAACTAGGCGTCATTTAAGGCATAGTAGGGACCCGCTTCAAGAGAAGGCTGCAGAATGCGGATAAATGATTTGGGGGAATTGTCGGGCGACCTGCTATTGTTTGGCGGCGTCTATTCGAATCTCCATTCTCTTGACGCTCTGATTGAATATGCCGGACAAGCCGGAATACCTCCAGAAAACGCGATTTGCACGGGTGACATCGTCGCCTATTGCGCCGATGCTGCGGGTTCGGTTGAGCGTATCCGGAACTGGGGCTGTCCGGTTCTGATGGGCAACTGCGAGGCGCAATTGGCCGCCGACGCGCCAGACTGCGGATGCGGCTATGATGAGGGTTCCCAGTGTTCGCTTCTTTCGCGGGGATGGTATTCGCATGCCCGAAGGACCGTTTCGGCGGAGGCCAAGGAGTGGATGAGGCGGCTTCCGGACAGAATTATATTTTTTCACAATGGGTTGCGTTATGCTGTTGTTCACGGCGGAGCCTCGGATATATCCAAATTCATCTGGCCGACGACGCCAAAAGTGGTTTTTAAAAATGAAATCAGCGTTTTGGAGGCAGAAGTTGGTGCGATGGATCGGGTTATTTCAGGTCATTCCGGAATAGCTTTTCAGGTTAACGTGAACGGCGTGACGTGGATCAACGTCGGCGCGATCGGGATGCCAGACAATTCTGGAAGGCCAGAAACCAGCTATGTGGAAATCTCTGGTAAAAATATTAAAAACAAAGTTTTAACATACGATATTAATGCCCAGTTCGAGGCCATGCGGCGGGCGGGACTCACGCAGGGTTACCATGAGACATTAACGTCGGGTTATTGGCCGAGCGAGGATACGCTGCCGCCGGACATGCGCCGCAGCTAGGCATCCCTCATCGGATGGTTTTGCAGGACAAGGTTGCGGAGTCTCTCGTCAAGGACATGAGTGTAAATCTCGGTTGTCGCGATATCGGCATGGCCGAGCAGCATCTGGATAATCCGAAGGTCG
Source organism: Paracoccaceae bacterium (assembly GCA_024640245.1). Classification (GTDB taxonomy): domain Bacteria; phylum Pseudomonadota; class Alphaproteobacteria; order Rhodobacterales; family Rhodobacteraceae; genus Amylibacter. The sequence continues at coordinate 3,083 of JAHEFH010000086.1, forward strand.
GCGCCATGCGCCAGCAAGTGCGTGGCAAAGGCATGCCGCAGAACGTGCGGTGTCACGCGTTTCGGGTCAATGCCGGCCGCTACCGCGATTTCCTTGATAAGCGTATAAAAACGGATTCGCGTCAGGTGCCCCAGCTTGCCGCGAGAGGAAAACAAATAGACAGGTGGCTTTTTAACGGATTCTGCCTGCTGCTGTTCGCGCAAGGCTCCCAGATAGGCCGCGATAGCTAATTTTGCTGGGGCGGATAGCGGCACCAACCGTTCTTTGCCGCCCTTGCCCTTGACCAGAACCATATCCGGATTGCCCTGAACAGCCGCATAGGGCAGTGACACGAGTTCCGATGCCCGCATGCCGGTGGCGTAGAGAAGTTGCATCAGGCAGGTGTTCCGCATGCGGTCGAGCGGCGTGCGACCCGTGATTATGCTGGCCTCCAGCAGGCGATCCACCTCTGCTTCGCTGAGTGTCTGGGGCAGGTGCTTGCCGGGTTTCGGCCCCTTGATCTGCGCGGCGGGGTTGTCGTCGCGCCAGCCTTCCTCGAAGGCGAAGCGATAAATTTGCCGGATCGCGGACAAGCGACGCGCTCGTGTGGCGCCCGCCATGCCTTCGCCGGCCAGCGAAACGAGGTAATGCTCTATGTCTTCGCGGTCCGCGTTTACGAAATCGCGGTTGCGGTCCGCAAGAAAGGTAGCGAAGGAACCCAAATCGCGGTCATAGGCCAGCAGGGTGTTGTCCGCAGCATTGTGTTCGGCCTGAATTGCCTCGAGGAAGACTTGTATCCAGTTCCCGGGTTTCATGCCGAAACATGCGTGTTCACGAGGATTTCCACAGCGATTGCCCTCGCGTCCCGTTGCAGTCCTGCGTTTGACAGGACAGCCAGAACCAGTTCCACGTTGGCGGGATTGCTGGTGCCGCTGATTTCCAGAAGTTCCAGCGCCCTCAGAACGCTCTCTCCCTTGTGCTGGTCTGTGGCGTATCCGTTCAGGTCGAGCGTCTGGTGGGCCTCTGTCAGGCCGCGCTTGATGGCGGATTGAAGCGGTGTTTTCGGTCGGGAGAAGGCGGCGTCGCTCAATATGTCACTGATGAAAACGAGATAATCCGATCCGGCGCGGGGTTGTGCCGGTGTCGACAATCCGTCAGCGGCAATGGCCGATAGCAAGAAGTGCAAATCTGCCGATTTTGCCTCGAGCTTGACCCCATCCCAATAAGGAGCCAACTGCTTCGCTATTGCATACAACAAGCCTGTATTGCCAAAGACCGCTATTGCATTTTCCAGCGCTTCGTCCAGACGCGAGGTATCCTTGTTCAGCAGGGCCTCACGCAGTTTCTGATAGGTATCGACCCGTTCCCAAATTCCGCCCGACGCCGCCGGTTCGGCTTCGGTGTACAGGAAATCAAGCATGCCGGGTCCAAAGGCCTGTGACTGGACGAGGCGTTCGGTGGCTTCCAGGCGGTCACGCCAGCCGACGCGGTTTTGCAGATCGGCGTGCAGATAGGCCAGCGGAAGTGTGCCGATTGCCCGTGGCTCGCCCAGAGCTTCGTAGAGCACAAAACGCAAGGGTGTCAGCCGGTCGGAGGTCAGCGGCGGCGGGGCGTCGTTAAACAGTTCCGGGTCAAGAAACCGTTGCAGCAATTCCACATCCGCCTCGTCCGTCAATTCCAGTGTTTGCGCCACTTTGAGTGTGAGCGCCGCGTCGAACCACCGGCCGTCTCGGGCCAGGCAGAAAACCCGGTGGGCGTAGCTCGGCGCAAGTTCCATGTTGCGCAATGTCGCCTGACAGACCCGTTCGGCGCGCTGCGACAGCAGGCCGACGTCGAACCAGCGCTTGTACAGTTCCGGCTCCGAGGCATTGGCCAGATGCAACAGCGCTTCCGCCTGTTCCAGCGCGCCGGCGGAAATCAGGTAGTCGAGCCGCGCCACAAGTATCTGCGACGAGTCCTGCCGGGTTTGCGGAGGGTCCAGTTCCGCCAGGATGATCCGCATTTTTAGCGCTTTGACAGATGCAAGCGCGTTGGTGTCGAAGCGGGAAATAAGAGGGGCAAGCGCTTCGACCGTGCTCTGACCCCAGAAATCCGTGTCAATGCTGACGGTATGGGCCGGAAACAGGCCGACCGCGTCGATGCGCACTCCGTCGATTGGCGAGACGCTGATCAGTTCGTCGATCAGCCGGATCTCGTTGGTCTTTCTAGGGGCAACTCTGGGGATTGTCGGGGCTAGCGGAACAGGTGCACTTTCCTGCGCCATTCCTTCCGCGCCGAGCGCCAGCATCACCGCCGCCGCAACAAGGGGCTTCATTGAGGCTCCACAGGGACGCTGACTTCAGACTGCGGTGCGGACATGTCACCCAGATAAGCATATCCCAGAATTCCGAGTGCAAGAAGCACAACAAGGTAAACGAGATACTTCAATATACGCCCCATGACACAATTTCCTGCTGTTTGAATCTTTGTTCAGCCTTGCCTTGGCCTAAATTACTGTTATCACCTCACGGTTAGCATAGAAATACGTCCCAATATGGCAAAAGAAAACGTCGTTCGGGGGCAACACGGCAAAAACTTGCTATCTGGAGGCACGTTTGACCTATCACCTTTCAAAAACCTTGGTTCTGGTTGGGCTGATGGGTGCCGGTAAGACTGCCGTCGGAACACTGCTGGCATCGCGCCTTGGTGTGCCTTTTGTGGATTCGGACCAGGAAATGGTCCGCGCCGCGAACATGTCGATCGCCGAAATTTTCGAACGAGACGGAGAGCCATTCTTCCGCCTAAAGGAAACTCAGGTGCTGGAGCGCCTTCTGAAAGGCCCGCCCTGCGTGCTGTCCACCGGAGGCGGGGCCTACCTGTCCGCGGAAAACCGGCGCCTGATTTCGGAATTTGGCGTGGCTGTATGGCTCAAGGCGGATCTGGACCTGCTCTGGGATCGCGTGAAACACAAGGATACGCGGCCGCTGCTGCGTGTTCCCGATCCCAAAGGGAAGCTAAAGGAGCTTCTCGATTCAAGGTTGCCGTACTACCAGAAGGCAGAGGTCGTGGTAGAGGCGGAACGCGGGCTATCGCTGGAACATATGACCGACAAGGTTCTGAATGCCTTGTTGAATAGCCCTGTCAGTGGCGTGGAGGAGGTTGGTAGATGAAACAGACTGTGCACGTCGATCTAGGTGAACGATCCTACGATATTCTGATCGGAACCGATTTGCTGGCGGAGGCCGGAACGCTGATTTCCCCCTTTCTGGCCCGCAAGCGCGTCGCCGTAATCACGGACGAAACCGTTGCGGCCCTGCATCTTGATGCGCTGGTTTCGGGTTTGTCGGCGGCAGGCATCGAGGCCACTGCTCTGACATTGCCTGCGGGAGAGGCGACCAAAAACTGGGCCGAACTTCAGCACAGCGTCGAGTGGTTGCTTGACCAACGGGTAGAGCGCGACGACATGGTGATCGCTTTTGGCGGCGGCGTGATCGGCGATCTGGCGGGTTTCGCAGCGGCTATCTTGCGGCGCGGAGTGGACTTTATTCAGATTCCCACGACCCTGTTGGCGCAGGTCGACAGCTCTGTCGGCGGTAAAACGGGGATCAATTCGCCGCACGGCAAGAATTTGGTCGGAGCTTTCTATCAGCCGAAACTGGTTTTGGCCGATGTCGGCGTTCTGGGGACTTTGGCACCGAGGGATTTTCTGGCAGGCTATGGCGAGGTCGTGAAATACGGCCTGCTGGGCGACGCGGCGTTCTTCACCTGGCTCGAGGATAACGGGCCGGATCTGGCCGTCGGCGATGTGGCAAAACGGATCCATGCGGTCCAACGGTCCTGCCAGATGAAGGCGGATATTGTTGCGCGGGATGAAAAAGAACGCGGCGACCGGGCGCTGTTGAACCTCGGGCATACTTTCGGCCATGCACTGGAGGCCGCGACCGGTTATTCCAGCCGTTTGCTGCACGGCGAAGGCGTGGCCATCGGTTGCGCGCTGGCGTTCCAGACGTCAGAAGCGCTGGGACTGTGTTCCCAAGAAGCGACCAGCCGCGTTCGTCAGCACCTGAAAACCATGGGAATGAAGACCGATTTATCCGACATCGACGGCGACCTGCCCGATGCGGATGGGCTTATAGAGCTTATGGGGCAGGACAAGAAGGTCCGCGACGGCAAGATCGCCTTTATACTGGCGCGAGAAATCGGTGACAGTTTTGTTTGCCGCGACGTTGATATGTCGGTTGTCCGCCGGATTCTGCAGGACGCCCTGCGCGCCCGCTAAGCCGAGCAGGACGCGCCGCCCAGAACGCAGAACTTGGCGCAGTGCGGGTGGTTCAGCTTGACCGGTTTTCGCGCTTCGGCAAGCGTTTCGCCCAGCTCGAACTGTTGGTCATAAGGCAGCAAAGTGCAGGCCAGAACCGTTGGTCGCGCCGCGCCACTGCGTTTTACCACCATCCGCGAGGAAGCACACATCACCTCAGACGGGGATTTGTCCAGAATGCCCCAGCAGGCCGTTGTGATCTCGGGCACGTCAACGGTTTCATCCATTTCGGGAAAAATAACGGTTTGCGCGGGGTCGTCGGCGTCGATGTCAAAGCCATGCTGCGCGAAGAACCGGGCGTAACCCTGCCTCTGTTCCGACAAATCGCTGCCCCAAAGCGTGCGCCCCGCAACCGCCATGGAAACTCCGTTATCGCGCATCCATTCCATGCCCTTGACGGTCAGGGCATAACTGCCTTTGCCGCGTTCCTCGTCATGATGGCTTTCGGTGAAATGATCGAGCGACACGCGCAGAGTCAGCCTGTCCCCGAAATCTTGTTTAAGGTCCAGCAGGCCATTTCGCATGGATTTGCGCATCATCGGGCGCATGGCATTGGTCAGGATTAAAACCCGGAACCCGCGTTCGAGGCTCAGGCGCGCCATGTCGATCATATCGGGATTCATGAAGGGTTCACCACCGGTAAAAGCGATCTCTTCGGTGGGCCATCCCAGGGTTGAAATCTCGTCAAGGTAGCCGCGCACATCATTCGTGGTAAGGTACTCTAGCCGATCATTGGTCGGAGAGCTTTCGATGTAGCAATTCTGGCAGGCGATATTGCAAAGCGTGCCGGTGTTGAACCACAGCGTCGTAAGGGCTACGAGTTCGACGGCGGCGCGATCCTCGCCTTTGGCAGTCAGGTCAGGATGCTCGAACTTTCCGGATGACGGCCGTAGTTTAAGCGAAAAAGTTTGATCATTCATGAGGCACCAAATCAATGTTTCTCCCTCGGTACAGGTAAAGATCGGTCCTTGAAAGCCAATGTAAGGATAACCCACACGAATGTGACCAAATGTTTGGCAGTTTTGAATTAACGGATGCTTTTGCTTGATGCGATGAAAGGTCGTGTTAAAAGTTCGTGCAACCCAGAAGGGGCGTCCAGATGGTTTCACAGACAATTCCGGTCGAAGATTTTGACCTCGTAATTTTCGGCGCAACCGGAGACCTGTCCCGGCGAAAGATCTTGCCGGCCCTTTATCGGCGCATGCACGCAGGACAAATGCCGAAAACTGTGCAGATAATCGGCGGGGCACGGAGTGATCTGGACGCCAGCGGATTTCGCGATTTCGTGCGCCAGTCGCTGGACGAGTTTGTCGACAGCGCACTTCTTGAGCCCGAGTTGGTCGATGCGTTCATGCAAACCATCCACTATATCAAGGTTGATGCGACGGGTGACGAGGGCTGGGACCTTCTCAGCCAGATGTTGCGTGCCGAAGTGATCCAGGCATTTTATTTTTCCGTTGGCCCTGCGCTGTTCGCCCCGCTCGCGCGTCGACTGTTGAAGTACAAGATCGCAAACGGCAACGCCCGCATCGTGGTTGAAAAGCCGTTCGGCCATGATCTGGTTTCGGCCCGGGCTCTGAACAAGGAACTGTCCGGTTGTTTTGCCGAGCATCAGATTTACCGTATCGACCACTATCTGGGCAAGGAAACAGTCCAGAACCTGATGGCCGTCCGCTTTGCAAATGCGCTGTTCGAGCCTCTCTGGAATGCGCGCCACATCGATCACGTGCAGATCACTGTGTCCGAAAATCTGTCTGTCGGCGGTCGTGGCGCATATTACGACAAGTCGGGCGCGATGCGGGATATGGTCCAGAACCACCTGATGCAGTTGCTGTGCCTCACAGCGATGGAGCCGCCGAGCCTGTATGAGGCCAACGCTGTGCGCGACGAAAAGTTGAAAGTCATCCGCGCCCTGCAACCTGTTCCGTCCAAAGATGTCGTGCGGGGCCAGTACAGTGCGGACGACAAGGGCCCGAGCTATCTGGCGGACGTCGGCGACCCCAAGAGCACCACGGAAAGTTTCATCGCGCTCAAGGTCCACGTCGGCAACTGGCGCTGGTCCGGCACGCCATTCTACCTGCGGACCGGCAAGCGTCTTCGCTCCCGCGTTTCGGAAATCGCCGTCAGTTTCAAGGATCCGCCGCATTCTATTTTTGAAGATTATGAACGCGAAAGTCACGGCAACGTACTGGTGATCCGGTTGCAGCCCGACGAGGGGATAACCCTTTGGGTGACGATAAAGGAGCCAGGTCCCGGCGGTATGCGCCTGACCGAGGTGCCGCTGGACATGACCTTTGCCGAAGCTCTTGGCAACGATGGCGAGGAAATGCCGGACGCTTATGAGCGGCTGGTCATGGATGTCATCCGCGGCAACCAGACCCTGTTCATGCGCTGCGACGAGGTCGAAGCCGCATGGGCCTGGGCGGACCCGATCATCGAGGGTTGGGAAACGCGGCGCGACAAGCCCAAAACCTATAGTCCCGGCAGTTCCGGGCCCGAAGACAGCCTGATGCTGTTGCATCGCGACGGGCGTCGCTGGCGCGAGTTATAAGAATTACAACAGAGGAAAATGATTATGTCGAACTGGGATAAACTGGAAAAAATTCACTCCAAAGTGTCTGACCGCCGGATCATCGAATTGTTCGACGACACCGCCCGGTTCGACAATTTCTCGGCCCGTTGTGGCGATATGTTGTTGGATTACTCAAAGACCAATCTGGACAAGGAAAGCCGCGCCGCTCTGCTGAATTTGGCCGAGGATGCGAGCGTGGCCGCCTATCGCGATGCGATGTTCTCGGGCGAGACGATCAACCAGACCGAGGATCGCGCCGTACTCCATACCGCGCTGCGCAACCTGACCGGAACGCCGGTGATGGTGGACGGCGAGGATGTGATGCCCGGCGTGCTCAAGACCTTGCAGGATATGAAGGATTTTTCCTCCGCTGTCCGTTCGGGTTCCATTACTGCGTCCGACGGCAAGCCGTTCACGGATGTGGTGAATATAGGCATCGGCGGGTCGGACCTCGGCCCTGTCATGGCGACGTTGGCGCTGGCGCCCTATCACGACGGTCCTGCCGTGCATTTCGTGTCGAACGTCGATGGTGCGCATGTCGCCGATGTGCTGGCGCCACTGGACCCGTCGCGGACGATGGTGATCATCGCGTCCAAGACCTTCACCACGATTGAGACCATGACAAACGCGGAAACCGCGCAGACATGGCTGGTCAACAAGCTGGGCAAGGCCGCCGCGGATCAGCATCTGGTGGCGCTGTCCACCGCCGCCGACAAGACCGCCAAATTCGGAGTGGCGCCGGACCGCGTCTTCGGCTTCGAGGACTGGGTCGGCGGGCGCTATTCCATGTGGGGGCCGATCGGCCTGTCTGTGATGCTGGCCATCGGGCCGGACCATTTCACCGAATTCCTGAAAGGGGCCGAGGAGATGGACATTCATTTCCGCACCGCGCCGTTCGAGAACAACCTGCCGGTGCTGATGGGGCTGATCGGGATCTGGCACGCCAATATCTGCGGATATGACACCCGCGCGGTGTTGCCCTATGAACAGCGCCTGCTGCGCCTTCCGGCCTATCTGCAACAGCTGGATATGGAGAGTAACGGCAAGGGCGTCGACATGGAGGGCAGGGACCTGCCGCGCGGCTCTGGCCCAATTGTCTGGGGAGAGCCGGGTACCAACGGACAACACGCTTTCTATCAGCTTATTCATCAGGGCACTCGGGTCATTCCCTGCGAATTTCTGGTTGCGAAAAACGGCCATGAAACCGCGCTGGAGCACCAGCACCGTTTGCTGATATCCAACTGTCTGGCGCAGTCCGAGGCGCTGATGATCGGGCGGACCATGGACGAGGCGCGCACCCTGATGGCCGCCAAGGGGCTGTCGGGCGCGGAACTGGAAAAACAGGCCGCGCACCGCGTGTTCCACGGCAACCGGCCCAGCACGACTCTGGTCTATGACAGGCTGACCCCGCGCACGCTGGGCATGATCGTGGCGCTGTATGAACACCGCGTCTTTGTCGAGGGCGTCATCTGGGGCATCAACAGCTTCGACCAGTGGGGCGTGGAGCTGGGCAAGGAACTGGCCAACAAGCTGCTGCCGCTTGTTGAGGGCAAGGGAGATGCGAGCGGGAAGGATGGGTCAACGAAGGGGTTGTTGGGGTATTTGGTGGGGTGAATTATGGAATTTGACATAATAAGAAATCGATTATTGAAGGCCCAAGAAAAATCCGGCCTGTCGGGTAGGCAAATATCGATCAGGTCAGGCAACGCTCACAGCTATTGGCACGGCATAATGAAAGAAGGTAAAGAGCCTTCAATCACAAGTCTGGCGGCCATATGTAGCGCAATGGAAATAAGCCTTACTCGCATCATTTCGGGAATTGAATTTCGCCTCAAACTGAGGAGCTTATTCAATATCTTGAAAAGCACCCTGAAAAGGTGCGCGGTATTCTAGCGATTCTTTCGGATTAACAAATGTCGCGATCCGCGCAAAAGTATCGAAGCTTTAAAGAGATCAAAGCGGTGCTTGGGATGCAAATCGCGACCATATTTCTTGAATTTTTGAAATTACGCCGGAAGACATAATCACCATAACAAAATTGTTTGTTTTGGAGCGGGTAACGGGAATTGAACCCGTAACTGAAGCTTGGGAAGCTTTCGTGATACCTTTTCACCATACCCGCACAGCGGTTTGGAATAGAGTTCCCGATCAGCCCCGTCAAGGGCATCT
>JAHEFH010000198.1 GCA_024640245.1 Paracoccaceae bacterium
TAACGCTGGCGCGAAACGCCCCAGTCGCGCAGGCGGTATTGCGTCGTCGCCTCGCCCGCACCCCTTGAGTGGATGCGATTGATCACTTCGGCTTTGGCTTCCTCGATCGACATGTTGTCAAGGAAGCGCGAGTTGATCATGCGGCCCGGGCCGACATAGGCCTCGTCGCCGATGGTGAACGTGTCGGCGTCCTGTTCCTCGGGGCAAACCACGGGTGTCACCACCAGATCGTATTTGCGGGCGAAGTCCAGATCGCGCTGGTCATGCGCCGGACAGCCGAATACGGCTCCGGTTCCATAGCCCATCAGGATGAAGTTCGCGATATAGACCGGCAGCTCCCAGCTGTCGTTGAACGGGTGAACGACGCGGATGCCAGTATCGAATCCCTTTTTCTCGGCGGTTTCCAGCGCCTCTTCGGTCGTGCCCAACTTGCGGCATTCCGCGTTGAAGGCCGCAACCTCGGGATCGCCCTCCAGCGCCTTGGCCAGCGGATGGTCGCAGGAAATCGCGGCAAAGCTGGCGCCGTACAGCGTGTCCGGCCGCGTCGTATAGACTTCCAGTTCTTCGAAATCCGCCGGCGCATCCACTGTCTTGAACCGGAATTGCAGGCCGGTGCTCTTTCCGATCCAGTTTTTCTGCATCAACCGGACCTTTTCCGGCCATTCGGTCAGCGTGTCGATAGCGGCCAGCAATTCCTCGGAATAGGCGCTGATGCGGAAGAACCACTGGGTCAACTCCTTGCGCTCCACCAGCGCGCCGGAGCGCCAGCCGCGGCCGCCCTCGACCTGTTCGTTGGCCAGAACCGTCATATCGACCGGATCCCAGTTCACCGTCGCCTCTTTGCGATAGACCAGACCCTTTTCCATCATGTCGATAAACATGGCCTGCTGCTGGCCGTAATATTCGGGATCGCAAGTCGCCAGTTCACGCGACCAGTCGATCGACAAGCCCATCGGCTTCAGCTGGGCGCGCATGTCGGCGATATTCCGGTAAGTCCAGTCGCCGGGGTGAACGCCCTTTTCCATGGCGGCGTTTTCGGCGGGCATGCCGAAGGCATCCCAGCCCATCGGGTGCAGCACGTTGAAGCCGCGCGCCGATTTGTACCGCGCCACCACATCGCCCATGGTGTAGTTGCGCACATGGCCCATGTGAATCCGGCCCGAAGGATAGGGAAACATTTCGAGCACGTAGTATTTCTCGCGGCTTCGGTCCGATTCGGCTTTGAAGACCTGCGCTGCGTCCCATGCAGCTTGCCATTTTGGTTCGACAACCTTGGCGTTGTACCGCGACATATTCCGTTCCTTATACGTTAAACGCCGGACAAATGCCCGGCGTCATTACTTCTGGGCCCTATGACAAGGCGTTATAGTTTGCTGTCGGCTACGCGCAACTGTCTTGCACGAGTCAGGATCGCGTCCTCGACCTGACGGACCAGCTCTGCACTGGCCGGCGCTGACCCGCCACCGGCGCGGCGCACCAGCGACACGGTAAGCGACCGCGCTTCCAGCGCAGGATCCTTGATGAATACAGTGGCCCTGTATTGTTGATTCGACCCGGGAGCACTTCCCCAGCCCATGACAATGACACCTGTAAAGGGGTCTGCGGCCTCGACCGGCAGGAAATTCAGCGTTTCGAGCGATGCAGCCCACAAATATTTGCTGACTTTCATATTCGAGTTCGAATCGTCCGGATTGAACAGATCCCAGATCGTTTCGCGCTTGGCGGCGGGCTGTTCGGCTTGCTGTTGCTGACCGCCGCCACCGCCCAGGCTACTGGCGGAATTTCCCACCGCGCCGCAAGAAGCCAGCAAAATAAGGCTAAACAAGGAAAAAGTCAGAAATCGCATGGCCGCCCCGCAGCAAGTTTATATGTCAGGTCCGACTTCTCTGATACCCGCTGGCAGGGTTCAGGACAAGGCTGTAAATAATCGGCTGCTTTTTGCTACTGTGGCATCCCTGCATCATTGCCGACGACAATGATCCGGCACATTGCCCCTTGCTTGACCGGACGGCCCGATTTGTGAAAAAAGACGCTCAATCGAGCGATGCAGATCGTCTCGGTATGCACCTTAAACCTTACGAGGGAAAACAAATGAAAAAGATTCTACTTGCGACATCCGCACTGGTAGCTTCCGCTGGCTTCGCCGCTGCTGAAGTTGCTATTTCGGGTTCCGCCCAAATGGGCTTCGAATACGCTGAAAACTCCACAGGTGATGACGAAACAACAGTAAACAACGAAGTTTACGTTGAATTCGCCATGTCCGGTGAAACAGACGGCGGCCTGTCCTTCGGCGCGACAACTGTTTACACAGTTGCATCGAACGGCGATCCAGCAAACGACGACACATGGGTATGGGTTTCCGGCGCATTCGGCAAACTGTCCATGGGCGCAGTTGCTGAAGCTGACCAAGTTGCTGGTCTGTCCGACATCGGTCTCGACGGCCTGGGCACCGACAACATTGCTGAAGCTTACTCCGGCGACGACCTGACCGGTCTGGCACACGACGTGAACTACACATACTCCGGTGGTGCTTTCACCCTGGGTCTGTCTGCAAACGTTGGTGACGGCACTGCAGTATTGGACAACCAGTCCTATGCAATCGGCGCAAAATACAACTTCGGTGACTTTTATGTTGGCCTCGGCTACGCTGACCACTCCGGTCTCGCTGTTCTGCCAGACCACACAGCGACCTCCGCTTTCGCTGGTGGCACATTCGGCGCTATGAAAGTAGCTGCAATGTACACAGTTGCAAACCCAGACCCAGCCGGTCTCGAAAATATTGAAGCCTACGGTGTGACTGTTGCCTACACAACTGGCGCGACAACCATCACCGGCGCATACAGCGACAACGATGACTCGGACAAAGCTTCCTACGGCGTTGGCGTTTCCTACGACCTGGGTGGCGGCGCTTCCTTGGTTGGTGCAGTCGGCTCGATCGACGACCAGTCCAAAGCTGACCTCGGCATCAAAATGTCGTTCTAATCCTAACGGATTGGTTTAGTTAGAGAAGAGCGGGCCTCGTGCCCGCTCTTTTTTTATGCTTTACGGCTCTGCCGGATTTCGGCATGAAAGTCCCATGTCACTGTCAGAAATAAAATCCCGCGTATCCGCCGCAGAAAAGGCCGCCAACCGGCCCGCAGGTTCCGTCCGACTGATCGCCGTTTCCAAGAAACAGCCTCTGGAACGCGTGCGTGAGGTTCTGCAACAGGCCCACCGCCTGTTCGGCGAGAACATGGTGCAGGAAGCCGCCGGAAAATGGCCCGCCTTCCGCGAGGAATTCGGCCCGGTCGAGGTTCACCTGATCGGCCCCCTTCAAACCAACAAGGTCAAACAGGCCGTCGCCCTGTTCGACGCCATCCACGCCGTGGACCGCGCCAAACTCGCCCGCAAGA
>JAHEFH010000087.1 GCA_024640245.1 Paracoccaceae bacterium
TACGGGCATCGCCACGGTGCCACCTTACGGATTGAGGATAATGGCATAGGAATGCCGGATAAGATCAGAGAAAGCGAGGCGCTCGGCGGTTTGGGAATGCGAAACATGCAGGAACGTATCGAGCATCTTCACGGAAAACTTTCGATTTTCAGCACAGGGACCGGTACAATTGTCGAAGCTACGGTTCCGCTGACAAGCATGATGAATCCGCGCGAGGACAGAAGGAAACAGCCTGTATGAGACCGATCCGCATCGTAATTGCCGACGACCATCCGCTGGTCACCGAAGGCATCAAGGGAATTCTGGAAAGCTATGACGCGATCGAGGTTATCGCGACACTTAGCGACGGGCAGGAAGTTGTCGACCAATACTCCGAGCTGGCGCCGGATGTCGTGCTGATGGACCTCAACATGCCCAGGCTGAGCGGATTGGCCGCCACCGAGATCCTGCTCGAGCAAGACCCGGACTGCAAGATTCTGATCCTGTCAATGCACGACAGTCCCGAATATATCACGACCTCCCTGCGCAACGGGGCCAAGGGCTATATCCTGAAAGACGTGCCGATCGACCAGATCCTCGAAGCCATCGAAATCGTGCACAATGGCGGCACCTTTCTGTGCTCCGGTTCCGCGGACAAGTTGACACCCTGCGAGGAATCCGGCCGCGAGCCGCTGACCTCCCGCGAACAGACGGTCCTGCTGCAACTGGCAAGCGGCAAGAGCAACAAGCAGGTTGCCTATGACCTCGACATTTCTGTTCGCACGGTGGAAACCCATCGCAAGAATATCAAACGCAAGCTCGGGATCGCCACCACAGCGGGGCTGACGCGCTATGCGCTAGAACACGGCGTTTTGCAGGAATCGGTAGGCGATTCCCTCGCCGGAGGGCGCTGAGGCGTATTTTAATACCGATCGATCATCTTAGTTTGTAATTTTATTGCGTAAAAACCAGAAAAACATTCGTAAAACGTCGATTTACAGCTTGACCCCCCCTCCCCAACTACTAAAACTGCACCTATGAAAAACAAAGACGCAATCCTACGGGTCGTGGTGACCCATCGCACCGGCCGGTAACGAAACCGAACGTTTCCCGACCTGTGCGATGCCCCCAATGGGGGCTTTTTTATGTGTTTTAATGAAGGAGAAAGACATGAGCCGCCGAATGACGGGTGCACAGATGGTGATACAGGCGCTGAAAGATCAGGGCGTCGACACTGTGTTCGGATATCCCGGTGGCGCCGTGCTGCCGATTTACGACGAGATTTTTCAACAGAATGACATCCGTCATATTCTGGTGCGCCACGAACAGGGAGCGACACATGCTGCCGAAGGCTATGCACGCTCCACCGGCAAGCCCGGCGTTGTTTTGGTGACTTCGGGTCCCGGTGCCACCAATGCGGTCACGGGCCTCACCGACGCGCTTATGGACAGCATTCCCATCATCGTTCTGACCGGTCAGGTTCCAACCTTCATGATCGGCAACGACGCATTCCAAGAGGCCGACACAGTCGGCATCACTCGTCCTTGCACGAAGCACAACTGGTTGGTCAAGGATACCGACCGTCTGGCCCAGACAATCCACGAAGCATTCCACGTTGCAACCAACGGACGCCCCGGCCCCGTTCTTGTCGACATCCCGAAGGACGTGCAATTCGCAAAGGGCACTTATATTCCGCCGCAGAAGACCAGCAAGGGCCATTACCAGCCCAAGGTCAAAGGTGATCTGGATAAGATCACCGAACTGGTCGAACAGATGGAAAAGGCGCAACGTCCTATTTTTTATACCGGCGGCGGCGTGATCAACTCCGGCCGCAGCGCCAGTCAGACGCTGCGCGAGTTGGTCAAGGGCACCGGTTTTCCGATCACCTCAACCCTGATGGGCCTCGGCGCATATCCTGCTTCGGGTGACAAATGGATCGGCATGCTCGGCATGCACGGCACCTACGAAGCCAACATGGCCATGCACGGTTGCGACCTGATGATCTGTGTCGGAGCCCGCTTCGACGACCGGATCACCGGCTTGGTCGACGCTTTCAGCCCGGGTTCTTACAAGGCCCACATCGATATCGACCCATCGTCTATCAACAAGGTTATCCATGTTGACCTGCCGATCATCGGCGATGTCGGAAATGTTCTCAATGACATGGTGAAAGTCTGGAAATCGCGCGGCAGCAAGACCAACTCCGCCGCCGTGAAAAAGTGGTGGGGCCAGATTGAAAAGTGGCAGGCGGTCGATTGCCTGAACTACAAGAACTCCGACAAGGTCATCAAACCGCAACACGCTCTGCAACGGCTTGAAGCGCTGACCAAGGACCATCCGGACCGTTATATCTGCACAGAGGTCGGCCAGCACCAGATGTGGGCCGCGCAATATCTGGGCTTCGAGGATCCGCACCGCTGGATGACCTCGGGCGGGCTGGGCACGATGGGTTATGGCCTACCCGCGTCCGTCGGCGTGCAGGTCGCGCACCCCGATGCGCTGGTGATCAACGTAGCAGGCGAGGCCTCCTGGCTTATGAACATGCAGGAAATGGGGACGGCGGTGCAGTACCGCCTGCCGATCAAGCAGTTCATTTTGAACAATGAACGCCTCGGCATGGTGCGCCAATGGCAACAATTGCTGCACGGCGAGCGCTATGCCCACAGCTGGTCCGAGGCGCTGCCCGATTTCGTGAAATTGGCCGAAGCCTTTGGCGGCAAGGGAATTCTAGTGAAAGACCCGGCCGATCTGGACGACGCTATCAAGGAAATGTTAGAATATGATGGTCCGGTCATTGTCGATTGCGTCGTAGAGAAACACGAAAACTGTTTCCCGATGATCCCTTCCGGCAAAGCGCACAATCAGATGTTACTGGGCGAGGCCTCGACCGAAGGGGCTATCGACAGCGAAGGTGCGGTCATGGTCTAAGGACCGCAAAAGGTGCAGAACTGGGGCAGGTTTTACCTGCCCTTTCTTTTGGAGCAGCATTTAAGAAAGATTTAAATATTGCGGCGCTAGCTTGCGCCCATGTTGCACCTGCCAAGATCCTTCACGCGATCACGCCATCCACTTGGATCCAAGGCGGTGTTCTCTTACGGCATGACCAAAAGCGGGTCCACGTTCGCGTTTGAACTGGCACGAAGTGCGCTGGAACTGTCCGGATACCCGCAACCCCTGTTACCGGAGGCCGCCACCGGCACAAAACGGAAGATCAATTTCGCAGGGCATCTTAATGACGAAAATATAGACGCTTTGAGTGAAGCCCTGTGCGAGATCGGTCATCCGGTCGTGGTCAAGACCCACACTCGCCCCGATCCCAGCGTCATCGCCATGATCGATCGCGGCGAGGCCATCATTCAGGCTTGCTATCGCGACCCGAGAGAGATGGCATTGTCGATGATCGACCACGGCAACCGCTCGCGGGCAGCGGGAAAACCTGCATTTGCGAATATAGAAACGCTCGACGATGCCATGCGTGATATCAGCAGCCAGATCGACAGCCTGACACAGTGGCTGTATCGCCCAAACTGCCAGCCGGTCTATTATGAGGACCTTGCGTTTCGCAGCCTCGGAACTACCCGCCGAATTCTGGCACAATTGCAACTGGACATACCAGCCGGGAAGGTCTTGAACTACGTCTTAAAAAATCGCTTCATCCAATTGAATCTCGGTAAGAAAAAGCGTTTTCAAGAACATATGTCAGAGAGCGATCAGCAGATGTTCCGCAGGACCTATCACCTCTTCTACCGCCACCTTATAAGGCACCGGAAATCGCTGCCCGATGAGGGTGGCCCGATTTTGCCACAGAGTGTTGTATTGGCGCCAAGTCGAGGCTGACACCGTTAGTCTGATCGCGTAAAGTGCCGGAGGAATTCGAATCCTTTTGGGGGTACCAGGCACATGAACGCATTGAAAATCAGCAAGGGCACTTCGCGCAAGAGCGCTTATAACCTGCGCAGCACACTGGGCGACACCGTTGAGACCCATACAATCGCTGTACTGGTCGACAACGAAGCCGGTGTGCTGGCGCGAGTGATTGGCCTGTTCTCTGGCCGCGGCTACAATATCGAGAGCCTGACGGTGGCCGAGGTGGACCATGTCGAAAACCTGTCCCGGATCACTATCGTTACGACCGGCACACCGGCTGTCATCGAGCAGATCAAGGCTCAGCTAGCCCGGATCGTTCCGGTCCATGATGTGCATGACCTGACCGTCGAGGGACCTTCCGTAGAACGTGAACTGGCCCTGATCAAGGTGATCGGAACTGGCGAGAAACGGGTCGAAGCGTTGCGCACGTCCGGCGTGTTCCGCGCCAACGTGGTCGACTCCACCTTGTCCAGCTTTGTTTTCGAACTGACCGGCACGCCCGAAAAGATCGACGCTTTTGTCGAGCTTATGCGCCCGCTCGGTCTGGCCGACGTCGCCAGAACCGGCGTGGCGGCTATCGCGCGCGGTCAGTAGCCTGGTCTGACGTTCGGTTAACCGAAGACGAATTCTCGACAAACGGCCGAAAATAGCCGACCCTGATTTAAAGGTGTTACCTGCTTCGCGGGTGGCTTGCAGGAGGGCTAAGTTGAGGACACAAGTTGCAATAATCGGAGGCGGACCGTCGGGATTGCTGCTGTCGCAGTTGCTCAGCAAGCGCGGCATCGACAGCATCGTACTTGAACGCAAAACCCGGAAATACGTGCTTGGCCGTATCCGTGCGGGCGTGCTGGAACAGGGACTTGTAAACCTGATGGTTGAGGCCGGCGTCGCCGACCGGATGCAAAAGGAAGGTTTCGTTCACAACGGCACGCAGATCGCCTATGGCGACCAGATGTTTCATCTGGATTTCACCGAACACACCGACAAGCCAGTGATCATTTATGGCCAGACTGAACTGACCCGCGACCTCTATGACGCCCGCGAAACCGCTGGCGGCAAGATAGAGTTCAATACCGACCATGTCGCTATTCACGACGCCAATTCCGAAAAACCCTATGTCACCTATTCGGTTGCCGGAAAGAACAGACGGATCGATTGCGACTTTGTGGCAGGATGCGACGGATTCCACGGCGTCAGCCGGAAGACGATACCCGATACGGTCCGCAGGGAATACGAGAAAGTCTACCCTTTCGGCTGGCTGGGCGTATTGTCGGAGACACCGCCGGTCAATGACGAGTTGATTTATTCCAACTCCGACCGCGGTTTTGCCCTGTGCTCGATGCGCAATGCCAACCTCAGCCGCTATTACATACAGTGCTCCCTGTCCGACAGCCCCGACGACTGGACCGACCAGAATTTCTGGAGTGAACTGAAACGCCGCATCCCGCCGGACCAAGCCGCAAATCTGGTCACGGGCCCGTCGATCGAGAAATCCATAGCGCCGCTCCGGTCTTTTGTGACTGAACCCATGCGCTGGGGCCGGTTGTTCCTGTGCGGCGACGCAGCCCATATCGTACCTCCGACCGGAGCGAAGGGGCTGAATACCGCCGCCTCTGATGTACACTACCTATATAATGGACTACGTCAGCATTATGAGCAGAAGGACAGTGAAGGACTCGACCGTTATTCCGAACTGGCCTTGGCACGCGTCTGGAAGGCAGAGCGGTTCAGTTGGTGGTTTTCTTCGCTGATGCACCGCTACCCGGACCAGTCCGAATTCGACCTGAAAATCCAGCGCGCTGAACTGGAATTTCTTCGAAGCAACAAATCGGCACAGGCCGCCATGGCTATCAACTATGTCGGGCTACCCTACTAACGTGACGCGGTAGGTTTTCCACTGAGCGGAACCCGAAAGTTACGCCTTGATCGGACATTCAATAGCATCCTTCGATCAGAATGGAGGATCCCGCATTGATGCCCGTAGCCAAAAGATGCCGCGAAACGATACTGCAATGGCGGAGGGCCTTGGTCAAACCGGAAAGACTTGGCCATTCTGGAAAAAGACGCGACACAGGAAATCAATCAAACTTCAACGTGTCGGCGTCTCGACAGAGAACGCGTCATCCCTGAAAACGGCTCTTCTGCATCCACTATTCTGCGGATTTACAATAGGTCGCGCGGTGTTTTTCCAGCAAAAAACGCATCCAGGTTATCCAGCGCGCGAAACCCCATGGCGTCTCGAGTCTTAACGGTTGCACTTCCGATATGCGGTAACATGAACAGGTTTTTCAAACCTGCCATTTTCGGATTTGCGCCAGGTTCCGTCTGAAAGCAATCAAGGCCGGCAGCGAAGAGCTTGCCCGATGACAGGGCGGACATAAGCGCATCCTCGTCTACAAGTGACCCGCGCGCGGTGTTTACTACAACGGCACCGTCGGGTAGCTTGCTGATCGTTTCGGCATTCAGAATTCCCGTCGTTTCCGGTGTTGCGGGACAGTGCAACGACAAGAAGTCGGAGATGGCCAGCAAGCTGTCGATCGAGGAATGGAACGTTGCGCCATTTTCAAGCTCTTGGGGCAAGCGATGGCGGTTGAAATAATGGACCTCCATATCAAACCCGCGTGCTTTTCTGGCAGTTGCCTGGCCTACTCTGCCCATGCCTATGATCCCCAGACGCGCACCTGTCACTTGTTTGCCAACCATAAATGACGGGCTCCAGAAATCCCACGATGCGGAACGCACCAGATTGTCACCTTCGTAGGCCCGGCGGGCAGCACCTAACAGCAGCAGCATGGCAATTTCTGCCGTGGCATCGGACAGAACATCAGGTGTATTTGTTACGGCAATTCCGCGGGCTTTAAGAGCGCGCAGATCGCAGTGGTCGACACCGACAGAATGGTTCGCGATTATTTTCAACCTACTATCAAGCCGTGCCGCAACATCTGCTGAAAACAACTCCGAATGGCAGGGCACAATCGCGTCCACCTTGGCGCTCATCGCAACGATATCGTCTGCGGAACTCAGCGTGTCGGCATCGTTCAGGATTACATCATAATCCCGACGCGCCCGAGCCAAGGTCGCTTCCGACAGCTTCCTCGGAAACCAAACAGTTTTTCTGACGGTCATTTATTTGGCTTGCGGATACATTCATCCCAGAAATCATAGATCGCTAAAGACAGGACAAAACCGGCGATCATGGAAAACGGTAGACCACCCCAGAATCCGGCAAAACCGGTGGAAATGCTATGCGCCAATCCCACGATGAATATCACCAGGAGACCCGTTCCAATTGCTCCCGCGAAAAACTTAACGATGCGTGACATTTCGTGTTACCTCCTTGGTTTTTTCAGTCGTCTTGAGTTGTAAGGGTTTTCAACAACCAGTTTGCGGTCCGCAACAGACGGTCATCCTTTTCACGGGCTCCGATCAACTGTACACCGATTGGCAGGTTTTTGTCTCCGACCAACACCGGCATTGTAACACACGGCAGGCCTCCAAGCGTCCAAATTGTGCTGAAGATCGGGTCACCAGTGCTGCCGGCATGCAGTTCTGGCGCCTGACCCGCGGCACTTGGCGCGATGATCGCATCGTAGTCAAGAAACAGGTTCGTAAAGAAAGAGTCGGCGGTTTTCTTGACCTCCAACGCGTCCTCGTACTCCAGTTGCGTAATCACACGCGCCTTTGTCAGGATCGGCTTAAGAGTGTCGCTGAGTTGATCCCAACCAGCGTCGAATACATCCGACTGGTGGTGCAAGATTTCGTACAGGTGAATGGTTTCCTGTACCGACACGAGATCCGCGAATGTCGGCGCTGGCTTAAACTGGTCGACATGCTCTTCGCCGATTATCTCCATCACGGCTTCCAGTCCTTGGCGACAGTCGTCGTCCAGACGGTCATTGAAAGGCATGTCAAACCAAACAAAATTTGGCTCAACGGGCGCTTCGGAGAGCGCGCCTTGCAAGTTTTGCGGACGCGGCCGCGCGTAGGAAGTCCCATCCGTCGGATCGTAGCTTTCGATGGCGTCAGTCAAGGCGGCAACGTCTTCTAATGCCCGACCGAAACAGCCTATCTGGTCAAGCGTTTCAGAGGTCCGAAGAACTCCGTTTCGCGAGACTACGCCACTGGACGGTTTGAAGCCGAAAACACCGCAATACGAAGCCGGACGGATCACAGAGCCGTTGGTCTGGGTGCCGATTGCCAAGGGGACTTGAAATGCGGCAACAGCTGCGGCCGACCCGCTGGACGAACCGCCGGGCGTGTGCTTCAGGTCATGCGGATTACGCGTGCCGCTTGGATGCATGAAGGCAAACTCGGTGGAAACCGTCTTTCCCAGAATGACCGCTCCGGCCTCGAGAAGACGATTCACGATGGTTGCGTTCCGCTCCGGCTGACGCCCGGCAAAGATCGGGGTGCCGCGTTCGGTGGGCATATCGGCAGTATCGATCACGTCTTTCAGACCCACCGGAACGCCGTGCAGCGGACCAATCGGAAGACCTGATTTCCGGATTGCATCCAATTCTGCCGCACGCGCCAAGGCACCGTCCGTATCCACAAATGCCCATGCTTTGACATCGCCATCTGTTTCTTCGATCCGCGCCAGACAAGCCTTGACAAGATCGACGGAGCTAAGTCGCCCCTCACGAATATGCCTAGCCGCCTCCAGCGCGGAAAATTCAATAGGAGCTTTCATTACGGAACATAAACTCCGAACAGATAGTCAGGCAGCCAAAGGGCAATTCCCGGGAACTGATACATCATGACCATCGAAAAGATCACAATTCCAAGATAGGGCATAATACCTTTGAAGATATCAATCAGCTCGATTTGCTTCTTTAGAACCCCCTTGAGATAGTAGGCCGACATCGCCATAGGCGGGGTCAGGAACGACGTTTGAAGGTTTAGCGCCACCAACATCGCAAAGAAGTAAGGATTCACACCAAAAGTATCGAGCATGGGCAGGAATATCGGAACAAAGATAATCAAAATTTCGGACCATTCCAAAGGCCAGCCCAGAAAGAAAATAATCAGCTGAGCCATAACCAGGAATTGCCATGGCTCCAGGTTCATTCCGAGAACCCAATCCGAAATCATGTCGTGGCCGCCCAGATAGGAGAAAACCGAAGCAAAGGTCCACGACCCAACAAACAACCAACACACCATGGCGGTCGCTTTTGCGGTCAGGAAAACGCTTTCCTTAACTTTGTTCCAAGTGAGCGATCGATACAGCGCCGCCAGCAGCAGTGCGCCAAAGGACCCCATTGCCGCAGCCTCGGCAGGCGTTGCCAAGCCTCCCAGAATTGAACCCAGCACCAAGGCGATAAGAAGCGTCAGAGGCACGAAAGAGACAAGCAGGTCGAAATAGATCTTTTTGGGCGGCGGCACGTCTTTCAAATTGGGTTTTGGGGCCAAGGACGGATTCAGGAGAACCCGGACGATCACGTAAACGATATACAAGCTGGCCAACATAATGCCGGGGAATACGGCGGCTGCGTACAATCGCAGCGGGGAAAGCTGGCCAACCGCAGCGTAAACGATCAACATGATGGACGGCGGGATCAAAATACCAAGCGTACCCCCGGCGCAGATCACACCGGACGCAAAGCTCTTGTTATAATTTGCATTGGCCATCGCGGGGAAAGCCAGCAATCCCATCAATGTCACAACCGCACCAACGATACCGGATGCGGTCGAGAAGACCGCGCAGGTTAGCAGGGCTGCAATTGCCAGAGAGCCAGGCAGGTTGCGCGCCGCCATATAGAGCGAGAAGAACAATCGATCAACGATGCTGGCCCGCTCGACAACATAGCCCATGAACAGGAACAGCGGGATTGCTACAAGCGTGTCATTTTCCATCACCGAATAGGTGTTCTGGTTCAGCAGATAAAAGATGTTATTGCTGAATATATCGGAAAAAGTTTCGATACCGCCTTGATAATAAGCATAGTATCCAAACCCCACACCCATCGCGATAAGTGTAAAAGCAATTGGAAATCCGAGTAGCACCAGTACGATAAACAGGCACAACATCAGAATGGCGACTTGAGGATCTGTCATTTATTTTTCTCTCTGGGAATGTGGTGCGTGGTTATTAGGATCGGGCATCGTCGGTGACGTGCATAAGCATGTCTTCAGTCTCTCTGACGTCGTCGAGACGATCCAGCCAAACGCCCGTCCTCATGGCTTTCCAACACCGCAACAGTTCGGCTGTGCCTTGCAAGAGAAGCAAACCGCCGGCAACCGGGATGAGTGTTTTGAAGAAATAGATCTGGATTCGCGCAGGGCTGTTCCAGCTAACCTCTTTATAACGCCAACTGTCTGCGGCGATTTCCCAGCCATACCAAAACAATGCGAGCATTCCCGGGAAGAAGAACAAGAGATAGAGTGTGAAGTCTATGCGCGCCTGCCAGCGCACGGAAAACAACCGATAGAGAACATCGCCGCGCACATGCGCGTCCTGGGCCAGCGCATAAGGCCCGGACATCAGGAACAAAGCGCCATACATCTGAACCATCATGTCAAATGACCAAACAGTAGGGGCGCTTAGAACGTAACGAACGAAGACTTCATAGCTCACGGACAATGTCAAGATTAGGATGCACCAGCCAAAGGCGCGACCAACCCAGAGGCTCAGCCCCTCAATTGCATGGATGAATTTTGTCAAAGCGTTCTCTCCCGACGCAGAAGTAGTAAATGGGGGCCAACTGATCGGCCCCCAAATTATCATTGATCAGACTTAAAACCTAGCCAAAGAAATGGTTGTAAGCCAACTTATAGTCAGGCTGGTTCAGGTTCAGATAGTTCATGACGTCTTTGGCATAAGCCCTCTGCGACTCGATTACCTTGGCAAAGAACGGATCTTCGTTGGAGAGACGCTCCACGATAACATCCCATGCTTCAAGCTGCTTGGCCATGACGCTGTCCGGCGTGCGGAATACATTTACGCCATCCTGTTCTTTCAGTTTGATCAGATCGTCGGAATACGCCTTGGTGTTGTTCCAGTAGAATGCCGAGTTCTCAGCATCCGAAGCGCTCTTGATGATTGCCTGATGTTCCGGCGACAGGGAATTGAAGACTTTCTTGTTGAAAGTAACCTCGAAGAATTCCTGCGACTGGTGGAAGGAGGCAAGG
Source organism: Paracoccaceae bacterium (assembly GCA_024640245.1). GTDB lineage: Bacteria > Pseudomonadota > Alphaproteobacteria > Rhodobacterales > Rhodobacteraceae > Amylibacter. Next base: position 10,975 of record JAHEFH010000087.1, read on the forward strand.
TGATAGAACTTCGACACGTCCTGCATGCCGAACTCGCGGTCGGATGTCGGGTTGTTGAATTCCGCTGCATCAATCAGACCGGATTTCATCGCCGGCTGGATTTCACCACCCGGAAGTTGAACAACCGACATGCCCATTTCCAGCAACACGTCAGCAGCCAGACCAACGGTCCGGTATTTCAAGCCAGCCATTTGCGATGCGTCTTTGATCTCTTCCTTGAACCAACCCAAAGGCTGTGCCGGCATCGGTGAGTTGAAGAAGGAGACAACGTTGAGCTTCAAATTGTCCATCAGTTCGTCAAACAACTCTTGACCGCCACCAGCATGGACCCAGCCCAACAGTTCCTGGCTGGACCAGCCATAACACGGACCGGTACCAAACAGGGACGCGGTCTTGGATTTACTATACCAGTAAGCACAGACGTAGTGCGCTGCATCCAGAACGCCGCGGTGAACCGCGTCTTGCATCTGGCTTGTTTTGACAACAGCGTCTGCTGGCAACACGTCAATCGTCAACGATCCGCCGCTCATGTCTCCGACACGTTTTGCAAACGACTGGGCGTTTCCGAGCCAAATACCACCGCCCCAAGCGGCCTGCATCTTAAGAACTCGACCTTCGGCGCGTGCGATTGACGGCGCGGCGAGCGTTCCTGCGGTAGCAACTGCGGCACCGCTCAGGAATTTTCTTCTATCCACTAAGTTTTTCATGTTTCCTCCCACGGAATTTAGAACCTGAGTAATCATATTGTGCATTTATATAAGATACATTGCTGGCAAGTTGAAACACATATTTTGCAAATTGGCCAAAAAAATTGTCCAATTTGCCGTGTTTGC
>JAHEFH010000088.1 GCA_024640245.1 Paracoccaceae bacterium
AAAAAAGAGGGGGGGCAACTCTCCTTCAAGTTAATGCAGCGGTATTGATCAATGGTTAAAGAGGTCGACCAGTCGAGACTGCCGCCGAAAGATCCTTTTGGTCACCCGACGCAGGGCAGTGCGTTCACTTGTGCGGTCGGCGTCGATGCGTCCGCCTTCACCGGTGTCTTGACCATTTCCGGATTTGACTTCGCCAGAGATAACTTCGACTTCTCGTCGATTGCAGGTGATCTGGCTCTCGCCAAGGCCTTTGGCAATACTTTGAACGTAGATCTGGATAACGACGCCGTCATAGACATGCAGATCGTGATCGATGGCCTGAATGGCTATGGCGGTTCCCTAACCGGCCTACTGGTCTAACGGTTCCGCACTCTTCCGAGCGCTGTTTCACGGGCGCCCCGTCAATCGGGGCGCCCTTTTTGCATGGTCAAATTCTGCTGCGCTATGTTTTACGGGATAATCCGGCCTTGTTCCGCGGCGTCGTGTCCGAGAAACGCTTTGTCAGGGCCGCCCGACTTCGTTACGATATTCAGGGTCAGCTTTGGACTTAAGTGATGGTCAACTAAATGTCAGACAGCCCCTCAGGAACGCGCGATCGGCAGAACCTGCCTGCGAAAAAACCAGTCGAGACCGGTCTCCGGCAACTTGAACATGGCCGAAATCCGGGCATGGCTCTGGATATGGACTGGGTGCGGCGGGTACAGGCCAATACCTCGGCCATCGAACGCCGCGCCGCCAGCTTGCCGGGGCGGCGGTCGGTCAAAAAGGATTATCAGGCGGCATGGTTGCTAAAGGCTGTGACCTGCATCGACCTGACGACCCTCGCCGGCGACGATACTGCGGGAAGGGTCGAGCGGCTCTGCGCCAAGGCGCGGCAGCCGGTGCGGGCCGATATTCTGGATGCGCTGGGCGTTTCGGGAATTACCGTCGGCGCGGTCTGCGTCTATCACGAAATGATCGCCCCTGCCGTGAAATCGCTCGAAGGCAGCGGTATTCCCGTTGCAGCGGTGTCGACCGGTTTTCCGGCCGGACTGTCGCCGTTCAACCTTCGTATCGCCGAAATCGAGGAGAGCGTGAAAGCCGGTGCGCGCGAGATCGACATCGTGATTTCGCGCCGCCATGTGCTGACCGGCAACTGGCAGGCGCTCTATGACGAGATGCGGGCCTTTCGCGCCGCCTGTGGTCCGGCCCATGTGAAGGCCATTCTGGCGACCGGAGAACTGGGCACGCTTCGCAACGTCGCCAAGGCTTCGCTAGTCTGCATGATGGCGGGCGCCGATTTCATCAAGACTTCGACCGGCAAGGAAAGCGTCAATGCCACGCTACCTGTCAGCCTGGTGATGATCCGGGCGATCCGCGACTATTATCAGGCGACCGGCTATCGCGTCGGCTACAAGCCGGCGGGCGGGATATCCAAGGCCAAGGACGCGGTGACATATCTGACGCTGATCAAGGATGAACTCGGAGACCGTTGGTTGCAACCGGACTTGTTTCGTTTTGGTGCCTCGTCGTTATTGGGCGACATCGAACGGCAACTGGAGCATCACGTGACGGGAACCTATTCAGCGGGATATCGTCATGCCATGGTCTGATGCGGGTATTGGCCTGCCGCAGATGAGTATTTGGAGAACAATGAAGCCATGACCGTAAAAGACAATTTCGAGACGATGGCCTATGGACCAGCGCCTGAATCAAATGCCGAGGCGCTTGGGTGGCTGGCGGAGCGGGACGGACGGTTCGGTTATTTCGTGAACGGCAGGTTCACTGAGCCCTCTGACGGCTTCGAAAGTCGCAATCCTGCCAATGGCGAGGTTCTGGCACGGCTTTCCCAGGCGAAACAGGCTGACGTTGATGCCGCTGTTGACGCGGCGCGGCGGGCGCAGCCCGGCTGGCAAAAGCTCGGCGGACACGGACGGGCGCGGTACATCTATGCTTTGGCGCGACTGCTGCAGAAACATTCCCGCCTGTTCGCCGTTCTGGAAACCATGGACAACGGCAAGCCGATCCGCGAATCCCGCGACATCGACATTCCGTTGGCGCAGAGGCACTTCTATTACCACGCCGGCATGGCGCAACTGATGCAGGCCGAACTTCCGGACCGAGTGTCCTTGGGCGTTTGTGGCCAGATTATCCCGTGGAACTTTCCGCTACTGATGTTGGCGTGGAAGATCGCGCCGGCGATTTCCATGGGCAATACCGTGGTTTTGAAACCTGCGGAGTACACGTCGCTGACGGCCATGCTGTTCGCCGATATCTGCCGCCAGGCCGGATTGCCGAAGGGCGTCGTCAATATCGTGACAGGCGACGGTGCGGTGGGCGAAATGATCGTGAACCATCCTGATATCGACAAGATTGCCTTTACGGGCTCGACCGAGGTTGGCCGCAAGATCAGGCTGGCGACGGCGGGCAGCGGCAAGGCCCTGACGCTCGAACTGGGCGGCAAGTCGCCATATATCGTGTTCGAGGACGCCGATCTGGATTCAGCCGTCGAGGGCTTGGTCGATGCGATCTGGTTCAATCAGGGGCAGGTCTGCTGTGCCGGTTCGCGCCTGCTGGTGCAAGAGGGCATCGCGGACGCGTTTTACGCCAAGTTGCGGGCGCGGATGGACGGGTTGCGGCTTGGCGATCCGCTGGACAAATGCATCGACATCGGTGCGATTGTCGATCCGGTGCAATTGAAAGCCATCACTGACATGGTGGACGGCAATAACGAGGGCGAGATTTACCGCGCGCAGGTCGAAATTCCGGCACGGGGCTGTTTTTATCCGCCGACCCTGATTACTGGACTTACGCCTTCGGCCCGATTGATGCAGGAGGAGATTTTCGGCCCTGTACTGGTCGGAACCACGTTCCGGACACCCGCCGAAGCGGTGGCGTTGGCAAACAACACCCGATACGGGCTGGCCGCGACGCTGTGGAGCGAGAACGTCAACCTTGCGCTCGACGTGGCGCCGAAACTCGTGGCCGGTGTGGTCTGGGTGAACGGCACAAACATGTTCGACGCTGCTGCCGGTTTCGGCGGGGTGCGCGAGAGCGGCTTCGGGCGTGAAGGCGGCTGGGAAGGGCTGTCGGCCTACACGAAACCGGCGGGCAAAACCAAGCCGTTGGCGAAAATCAAGGCCTTTTCCGGCGACAAGGGTCCGGAAGATGCTCTGGACCGCACTGCCAAGCTCTACATCGGCGGCAAGCAGGCCCGCCCAGACGGCGGCTATTCACAGGCGGTTCACGGCAAATCCGGCAATCTGCTGGGGCATGCCTCGCTAGCCAACCGCAAGGATATCCGCAACGCGGTCGAGGCGGCGCAGGGCGCGGCGGGCTGGTCGAAAACCTCGGGCCATCTGCGGGCGCAGATCCTCTATTACATCGCCGAGAACCTCTCGGCGAGAGACGCCGAATTCGCGCACCGGATAGACGCGCTGACCGGTAAGCGCACCGGTGCGAAAGAAGTCGAAGCCTCTGTCCGGCGCCTTTTCACCTATGCCGCATGGGCCGACAAGTTCGACGGGCAGGCGCATGGCGTGCCGATCCGTGGGATTGCACTGGCGATGCGAGAACCCGTTGGCGTTATCGGTGCCTTCTGCCCTGACGAGGCGCCGCTGTTGGGAATGGTCTCGGTCATGGGACCTGCCATGGCGATGGGCAACCGGTCAGTGCTGGTGGCTTCGGAACCCTTTCCGCTAGTCGCCGCGGATTTCTACCAGATACTGGAGACTTCGGACGTTCCCGCCGGAGTGGTCAACATCCTGACCGGTAATCACGCGGAACTTGCTCCGCATCTGGCGGGGCATCTGGACGTGGATGCTGTCTGGAGTTTCTCTTCGACCGATCTGGCCAGAACGATCGAAAGCGCCAGTGCCGGCAATATCAAGAGGACCTGGGTGAACAACGGGCAGGCACGGGACTGGGCCGGCCCGGATGCCGAAGGTCGCGGTTTTCTGGAAGCCGCGACCGAGGTCAAGAATATCTGGGTGCCTTACGGAGAATAGGAACGGTGGGACTAAAGCGATTACCCACGCGTTTTTCCCCGTTTTTCTCTGGTGTCTTCGCCGCCTGCCCAGTTCTTTTTGAACGTGCTTGGCGAACCGCCGTATTTGCTGCGAAACAGTCGTGAAAGACTGGAGGCATCACCGAACCCGGTTGCCATGGCGACCTCGATTACTGTCATGTTGGTTTCGCTGAACAGCGCGTAGGCCCGTGCCAGTCGCAGGTCGGTGTAATACTTCTTGGGCGTCATTCCGACATAGGTCTTGAAGATACGCTCCAGTTGCCGTCGCGAGACCTGCACCACATCGGCGATTTCGGACAGGGTAACCAGATCCTCCAGATTTCCCTGCATAATCTGAACTGCTGCTATCAGATGTTGGTTCCTGCTGCCGAGCGCGACCGCCTGTGCCGATTTTTGCCGGGTCCGGTTGGCATGGCCGCGGCCGTGCAGGCACATGTCGGACACTACGAGGGCAAATGCGCTGCCGTGATCCGCCTCGATGATTTTCAGCATCAGGTCGGTTGCCGCGCTGCCTCCTGCCGCCGTCATCAAATCCTTGTCATCCTCGAAGAGGTTCAGCGTCGGCATGAGGTCGGGAAAGCTTTCGATGAACGCGGGCTGGTTTTCCCAGTGAAGGGTAAAGCGCTTGCCGTCCAGCAATCCGGCCTTGGCCAGAGAGAAGGCGCCCGTGCACAACCCGCCGACCTTGGCGCCGAACTTTGCCTGTCGCCTCAGCCATTGGGTGACCGCCGGGCTGAGCGTTGCCAGCGGTTCGACACCGGAGCAAACAAAGACGGACACATCCCGTGACAGTTTTCCGAGCGCGCCGTCCGGCATGACCGTGACGTTGTTTGAGCAGGTGATCGGCGCCCCGTCTTCAGTTACGGTGCGCCAGCGGTACAGCTCTTTCTGGGCGATCTGGTTCGAGATGCGCAACGGCTCTATCGCCGCGGACAGGGCCAGCAGCGTCAGTCTTGGCAGTAGGACAAAGCAATACTCACGCGGAGGGCCGCTGAACTCAACCGGAAAGGTGGCGGCGCCTTTGGGCACGAATTTGTTCGGTTGCATTGCGTGTACTCTTGCTCCGAGGAAACGGCATGGACCGAAACGCCGGCCATCACCGTTACGTTATACAGAAAAGTCTATCCTGTGTCGGCAAACTGATTCAAGGCGGCAATGAATTACATGGGTATTATGGATACAGTTTCGGCCTCGGGAGCCGAGGTGTAAAGGGATTCCTGGTCGACTGGGTGGTCCTGGTACTTACTCGCCCCGCTTCCGGCTCTTGCGTTTTGCGTGGCGGCCTTCAAGAACTCCGGATTCGATTATGATTTCCGAGACCTGATGTTCGCGCCGGTAGGCCATTACATGCACGCCGGACACTCCCTGTATCTCGCGAATCCGCTGGATAAGCTCGATGCAAATCTTTTTGCCTTCCGCGGCGGGCTTTTCCGCTCCTTCCATCCGGGCGATGACGGAATCCGGGATGTGGATTCCTGGTACGTTCGACCGCATCCAACGAGCCGCCTTGGCCGAGGCGAGCGGTCCCACGCCCGCGAGAATAAACACCTTTTTGTCCATGCCGAGGTCTCGCACACGATTCATGAATTTCTCGAACAGGGGAATATCGAAAATATAGTTGGTCTGAATGAAATCGGCGCCTGCCTCGACTTTCTTGGCCAGCCGGTCGGGGCGCCAGTCATGCGGCTCAATGCAGGGGTTTTCGGCGGCGCCAAGGAACAGATGCGGAGGGTTCGTTATCTTGCGGCCGGACAGGAAAACACCTTGATCGCGCATCGTCCTGATCGTGCGCAGCAGTGTAATGGAGTCGAAATCGAATACCGGTTTGGCACCCGGCTGGTCGCCGACCCCGACGCCGTCTCCGGTAAGGCACAAAACATTGCGCACCCCCATTGCGGCGGCTCCTAAAACGTCGCCCTGAATGGCAATCCGGTTCCGGTCGCGGCACGATATCTGGTAGACCGGCCCATAGCCGGCGCGCGTCAGAAGAGCGCTGATGCCGATCGATGACATGTGGCAGTTGGCGCCGGACGCATCGGTTGCGTTGATAGCATCAACCACCTCGCCCAGCGGACGCGCTGCCTCGTAGACATCCGCCGGATCGGCGCTGTCGGGGGGGTTGAGTTCCGCCGTAACGGCGAAGCGTCCGCTGCGCAACACGCGCTCCAGCCTGCTGCCGGAGACATGGCCCTCCGGCGGAGGCTCATAGGGGCGCAGGAACGGTTCCAGTGTGTCGCTGTTCGTCATTGGCGCTGTTCCTTGTTGACTGCGCGAGATGGCTCCTCGGCCAGTGGCGCCGAAGATGGTTCGTTTGCGCGCGCTGCCGGAAAGGCCTGGGCGATCGTGGTGCGGGCGGACTCGCGCGCCTCGCGCAATTTGGCGGCTTTTTCACGGCTGACACGCAACCAGGCCGACGACCCCTTCAGGCTGCGGTCAACAGGCGGTAAAACCTCGCGGATCTTGTTGCCGCCCTTCATCCTTGTAGATCCGTCCCAGGCGAGCGCCCATACACAGAGCATGTTGGGCTTTACTTCACAGTAACCGCCAGGCCGTACGCCGCCGCAGGGGCCGTTGCGAAGTTCTTTCGGGCAGTTCATCGGGCAGGACATTCCGGTGGAAGACAGGACGCACTGACCGCACATCTTGCAGTCGAACAACAGGCCTTTTACACCCTTCTCGATCAATGCGACCGGCTGCTCGACCCGGTTATAACCGATGCGCGCGAAAACCGGATCGAGGACGATCATCAATTTTTCCAGACGTTGGTACATCCATTCGAATTTGCCAGAGTGGCGGATGGCAAAGAGACGGGTGCGGTACATGAAATCTGCTCTCCAGTGGGCGCGCCGCGCTGGGCGTGGAAAAAAGGATCGACGCCGGCGAACCGAAAATCAAGCCCAAACTTCAACATTTTCGGGCGTTCCCGCAAGGTAAGAGGGTTCGGGCAGGGGCGGCACGCCACGTCGCGATGTCAGGCTTGATCACTGTGCCTAATACCGCTTAAGTAGTTCCGATAGGCAATTGCTTCGGTCCGTTCGCAGTGCCACCCGAAAATGCCGAGCTTAGGTTTTTTACGGCATGCGGTTTGTTTGGTAAGGAGCCTGTGCGAGTGTCAAGACGTCGAATACTGCTGTTTTGCCTGCCCGGCACCTATTCAGGCGTAGTGCGTTATGTCGATGTGCTGGCCAAGCATTTTTCCCGGGAAAACGACGTCGCAGTCGTCACAACCAGTCTCTCAGGTATTTTCGGTGAACTCCAAGCCTCGCACCCCAATGTTAAAATTTTCGTCTGCGAGGATATCAGCAACTCTTTCTCCCCCAAAAACTTTTTGGCCTGTATGCGGATGATGCGCAGATATGTGGCGGAGTTCCAACCGGATGTCATTCAACTGAACGGCAGTCTCTTCGGTCTGGCCGGCCGTATTCTCCCAACGCCAGGGTGTGCAAAGTTTTTCACCTATCATGGCCTTCCGTTCGGCAGGGGGCGCGGTTTCGTGAAAAATGCCTTCTTTTTGAGTGCTGAAATTTTCGCTGCGAATTGGTCCCGCTGCCATCATATTTTCATATCGAAACTGGATATGAAAACCATGCGCCGGTTCATGATCGGCAAGAAGGCGATGCACTACATTCCGAATGGTATTTCCCTTCCTGAAGGCGGTGAATTGGCCACGCCATCCGGCAAAGTCTCGGGACAGACCAACGTGGTGATTGTCGCCAACAACAAGCCGCAAAAGCGTCTCGACCGGATGATCGGGGCCTTTGCTTTGCTGGATGAAAAGTTCAACCTGACTGTCATTGGTAATGACACCGATAGCCCGGAGATGGCAGCCTTGGCGGATGCCAAGCTTACGACTAGGCAAAGGCAGAGGTTGCGGCTGATGGGGCGACGCCGCGATGTTGGCGAATTTCTGAGGCAGGCGGATATATTTACCCTGTCCAGCGATTATGAAGGTATGCCGTTGTCGGCAATAGAGGCGCTGTCGCTGGGGCTGTTTGTCGTGATGCCTGATGTCGGCGGCGCAGAGGAAATCTGCGTTGATGGCGCGGGTCTGATATATGCGCCAAACACCGAGGCTCAGCTTGCAGTCGCGCTGACCGAAGCCGGCGACCGGATCACCTCGAACGGCTGGTCACCGAATATTCCAAGGGCGCATTACGATCGCAACTTCACGCAGGAAAGGATGCTCGCCACTATGGAAGAGCTGTACGATGCCGCCACTGCGGGTTCTGGAAACGAGCAGCGGAGGCCGGTGTGAGGTTCGTCGAATACAAAACGCAGATCCGGATAAAAGGCTTGATAAAAAAAACCAGTCTGCGGTTCGCGCCAGCAACGTGGGACTGGGCCTACCGGCGATATCGCTTGTGGCACGGCCGTCGCGCGGGCGTCGTGCTGTGTCATATTCCGAAAAACGGTGGAACCTTTGTTTCCAGTCAACTCTATGGAAGAAACCTCGGCCATATACCTGCGTGGCAGCAGATCCGCGAGATGGCCGAAGCAGGGGTGACGGACTTGCCTGTCATTGCCTTCGTGCAGGATCCGGTCCACCGGTTCGGCTCCAGCGCATCGCATTTCTTTTCCAGGGGCGGAGAACACAGTTTGCTAGCTTGGAACGACAGTTATGACGCGATCAAAACGCTGTCGGAACTGATCGACTTTGCCTCCGGATTGCCGGATGCCGACAGGGATCCGATCTTGAAGTCGCAGCATTACTACCTTTCGGGGGCTGCAAATCTGGCGGCCGCTTCCGGTATCGATTTCCGGATATACCCGTTGTCACAGTTGAATCAGGTCATAGAGGGGTTCCGGAAAAACGCCCCCAAGACAGAAGGCGCACGGCGTGAAAACCGTAGTGGATTGTCGGACGTCTACAGGCAGCAATTGCGGGACGACGCCGAACTGCGGGCCAAGGTGCTTGATCTGTATCGCGATGACCTGAAGTACTTGTGATAGAACAGGTGACGGCAGATTTTACGGGGAAACCGCTCACGATATTTTACTAAATTACTTCAAAGAGTTATCCGGATTTTGGATCGGCATTCGAAGCAGATTTTCCCACGATTTTTTGGCTTCTCGTTTCTGGACGTGTTTGGGACAGGCAGGGCGTGCTTCAGGCGGTTTCAACTTCCGTCCGCGTAGCCTCGGACGCCCATTGCCAGAGCATTTCAGCTTCGGCTTCGACTCTCGAGGCGATGCCGCCGGTAAACTCGATGAAAGCTTCCTCGTTTAGCGTGTTCACCCCGACCAGCACAGGGATGTCCCGCGCCAGGGCATCGGCAATCGCTTCGCGAAAGCCACGTCCGCCGGCCTCATGTTTTCCGAACTTGTTGATGATCAGGATATCCGCACCGTTTGCCAAACCGTGACCGACCTCGATGACCGCCTGCTCCAACGCTTCCGGATCAAGCCGGCAGCCGCGCGCCTCTTTTCCCAGTGACTGGGAAATGCGAAAGACCGGCCCTTGCGGCAAAATCCGTAAGTCCATGTCGCAACGGTGTGAGTCCTCGCATCCCTGATTGATCTGCACCGCTCCGATGGCCCGCACGCCATGGGTCAGCAATCGATCCGAAAGCCGCGCCAGCAAGAGGTCGGTATCGCCGCGCCCAGGCGCAATCGTGTATGCGATTTTCATGAGAAGGCCTTTCTTAAAATTGGTCCCGGAAGGGAATGTATTCAACGAGACTGCCCTCTGGCAAGGCTTCGGCCTCTGCCGGTATCATTACCATTCCGTCGGCCTGCGCTAGCGTCCTGACCCGCGCTGAATGTGTGGCCTGTCCAAAGGAGGCAATTTCACGACCCAGGGCATCGAAACCAATCAGGTTTGCTGGCCGCATTTCGCATCGGCCCGGCGCGTGGTTGATCGGTTTCTCGGTGATGACGTGGCGCCTTGGCAGATGCACGCCGGAGGCGGACATCAGGCATCCGAGCAAATGGTCGCCAAACAGGGTCCATGCGACGAAAGCCGAAACCGGATTGCCCGGCAGGCCGAGCCAACAGGCCCCTCCCACCCGTCCGGCGCTGATCGGCTTGCCCGGTTTCATCGCTACGCCAGCAAACTCGATCTGGCCCCTGGCCTCAAGGACAGCGGCTGGCATGTGGTCCTCTTCGCCTACGGAAACGCCTCCGGTTGTGACGATCATGTCCGCGATTCGCGACAGGCGGTCGATTTCCCGCGCCAAATCCGGGCGGCTGTCGCCGATATGGACAACTTCGACAATTTTGACGCCCGGGCGCGCGATCGCTGACGCCAGCAACGGTGTGTTAACGTCCCAAATCTGCGCGACGTCCAGATCCGCGCCTGCCGACCGAACCTCTTCGCCCGTCACCAGCAGAGCCACCCGAATGTCGCGGCAGACCGTAACGGTTGCAGCACCTGTTGCGGCAGCGGCAGCGATGTTGCGTGCGCCGAGTGTCTGGCCGACCGCGAGCGCGATTTCGCCCGCTTTCATGTCGTCACCTGTTCGGCGGATATGCTGTCCGGGTTTCGGCCGGACGCTAAAACGGATTACACCGTCGCCGGTGGTGACCGCCTCTTGAACCACGATGGCGTCCGTGCCGACCGGAACCTTTGCTCCGGTAAAAATCTGGATGGCGTGACCCGGCTTCAGGGTTAGAGCGCGATTGTCGCCTGCCGGCAGTCGGTCCTGAAGCTTCAAAATCCACGGCCCCTCACCGGTCAAATCCGCGATGAGGACGGCATAACCATCCATCGCGGAGTTATCGAAGGGTGGCGCCATGGCCGAGTTCACGACAGCATCGGCAAGTACTCTTCCCTTGGCGTCGGCCAGGTCCAATATTTCGACTTCTGTAACCGGCAATGCCAGCCGTGCGATTGCTGCGGTCGCTTCGTTTATTGTCAGCAGCTTTTCCTTCACATCGGTCGCACTGCAACCGCAACCGTTCTTGTCGGCAAATTCAAGTACAGTCATTCCGCAGCCTCCGCTTCTAGATGACCGGACGAAACAGTGCAGTCCAGATCGCGCAGCAAGCCGTCCTTCAGCCCGTAAATCAGTCCGTGGACAGAAATGTCCGCGCCCCGCGCCCAGGCTCTTTGCAGGATCGGCGTTTCGGCCACCCGGCGTACACTTTCGATCACGTTGAACTCTGCCAGCTTGTCTCGGCGGCTTTCGTTGTCCGGTATCTGCGCCAGATCAATGGCGTATTGCCTCGCCAGATTCCGTATCGGCGAGAGCCAGTGGTCGGCCAACCCGTGCGGTAGGTCCTCGGTCGCCGCTTTGATGCCGCCACAGCCGTAATGGCCGCAGACGATGATTTCCTTGATATGCAATGCATCCACGGCGAACTCCAGCGTGCTGAGCAGGTTCATATCAGACGTATGTATCACATTGGCGACGTTGCGGTGAACGAACACTTCACCCGGATCCAGACCGGCCACCACATTGGCGGGAACTCGGCTGTCCGAACAGCCGATCCAGAAAAACTCCGGAGATTGCTGGGTTGCCAGTCGAGTGAAATAGCCGGGGTCGTCGCTGTCCCGCTGCCGCGACCACTCGCCATTCCGCTTAAGTAAGTCCGTCAGCATTTTCATCCCCTATCAACCCGTGCAGTCCGCGCCGTTCCAGCATCCCCTGCCGCAGGAGATCCAGATCCGCGGTACTCAATCGTGCCCTTGCTATCGGCAAGATTATAGCGTTCTCAACGATTAGGTGTCGACGGGTTTGGTTGGCAAAATCGGTTAACATCCGGCGCTCACCCTTTTTCAGGGCGGACGGGCTGGAGAGCAGGCGCTTCAAATCTTGCCTTACCTGGGGCACTACAGTGG
>JAHEFH010000089.1 GCA_024640245.1 Paracoccaceae bacterium
GAAGCCCGTGAATATTCTGGCAAAGCTCCGCAGGGCCGCAACCTCCGCGCCCTCGGCGATCTCCTGCAAGACCTCTGATTGCAGGGTCTTGGCCTGACGGTCGTCCAGCTGCCCGAAGCCGGGCGATACGCCGGCCTCAAGCGGAAACCGACGCAAAAGGGCATCGCAGAAGGCGTGGATGGTCTGGATCTTCAGCCCGCCCGGAGTTTCAAGAGCGCTGGCGAACAGCGTCCGCGCCTCTCGCAGTTTGTCGGTCGTCAGGAAATCGCGGTCCTCGCCCAGATCGATCAGCGCCCTGCGCAGGTCGGGCGTCGGCATCATCGCCCACTGCCCCAGCCGTTTGAACAGCCGGTTCTGCATCTCGCCCGCCGCCGCGGTCGTATAGGTCAGGCACAGGATGCGCTGCGGATCGTTGCCATGCAGCAGCAACCGCGCCACACGGTCGGTCAGCACCCGCGTCTTGCCGGAACCCGCGTTGGCCGAAACCCAGGTCGAGGCCATCGGATCGGCCGCGGCCACCTGCGCCAGTGTGGCATCCTTTATCGCATTCATGCCATATCCTCCGGCACCGGCGGATCGGTGTCCTGCCATTCGCCGAAGCGGGCGAGGTGGTCATAGTCGGAGTCGTACTTGATGTTCGCCGGGCGGTCGCGGGCGGTGAACCCGTAGCCATCGTCCTTGACGGTGGTCACCAGCCGTTCGAAATCCTGCCACGTACCGGCAATCAGGTCGCTTCCATCCTTGCCGGTCAAGGGTACGGGAAAAATCGTCCCGCCGCCCGCCAGGCTCATGTATTCCAGCGCCGTGACCGAACCGGCGGGAACATCGGCAAAGCCGCCCGCCACGATGATAGCCGCCTCTAGCGGGAGTTGCTTTTCGTAGCGCTCGATCTCGGCTTTCGTGGGCGCGGCGCCGGTCTTGTAGTCATAGACGACGAGTTCGCCCCCGACTGTCCGTCCGATCCGGTCCGCCTTGGCGCTGAGCGTGAATCCCTGTTCCGGCAGTTCGCGCTCTCCGCGCAGTTCGCGCCAGCTTTCGGGGCAGTGGTGCTGGCGCTTGGCCTCTTCCTCGACGATCCAGCCGGCGAGCGTCACGATGCGGCCCAGCCAAAACTCGCGGGTCTCTGGTGGACCGACGTGTTGGGCGAGCTTTTCGCGGGCAATGCGGATCAGTTCGACCTCGCTCAGTTCGACATCCGGCATCGAAAACGCCTCGAGGATTTCGTGGAATACCGTTCCGCGCAGTCGGGTATCCATTTCCGGTGTCAGCGGGTCCAGGGCCCGCAGGCCCAGCACCGCATCGGCATAGATCTGGTAGGGATCGTTGATCAACGGCGCGATGCGGGTCACCGACAGGCGCGACGGTTTGGCCGCTATCGGTATGCGCGGCGACGGGCGGCTGGCAGGCGGTACGACTGCCTCGGGATGCTCGATACCGCGGGCCAGCGCCAGCCAGTCGTTCCCGCGCTCCCGAATTTGTTTCAGCCCTTCCTCGCCTTTCGCGCCCAAGCCGTCCAGCAGGTTTGTGATACGGATGATCCAGCGCGAGGCGACGCTTGGCGCATCGCCGTCACGTAGCGAGCGGCTCCAGACGATCTCTGCCCCACCGCAGGCCTGTTGGAAGTCATGCGCTGACAGCCCGATCTGGCGCTCCGGCAGCGGCAGTCCGATCTGTTGGCGCATACTGCGGTTCATCCAGGGGTCGGCTTGGGGCATTTTCGGCCATGTGCCTTCGTTCAGACCGCCCAATACCACGAGGTCAGCGCCCTGCACACGCGCCTCGAGCGTGCCCCAGATCGAGACCAGCGGATGCGTAATCACCGCCTCGCGCTCGCTTTGGGCCTGCAGAATGGTGTCCAGCAAGGCGCGATACTCGCTTGCAGTCAGCGAGCCGCCCGCATCGGCTTCGCTGGCCAGTTCATCGAACAGGCGGCGGGCCTTTTCACCCGCGTCCTTGCGCCAAAGCTCGTTCTCGGCAGAGCGGGAAGGTCCGGCGGCGAATGCCTCGGTTGTGGCACGGTGCAGTACAACCCAGTCCGAAAGCGGCATTTTCTGATAATTTTCAAATTTTTTCAGCGTGGACGCCAGCCAGTCGGCCCAGCGGTCGGCTTCCGGATCATCCCAGCGCGCGACGGAGGCGACCAAATCCTCCAGCGAAACCTCCGGCGCCCGCCCGCGACGCAGATCGATTTCCAGTCGCCGGGTGTACCGCAAATGAGCAATCCGAGCGTCTTGAGAAGAGTCTGATAAAGGATGTTTTGCCAATGAAATAATTGACTTGGGCGTTAAAGCTCGACCGAACATTTCGGCCACGAGACGCAGGAAAATGCCCGGTGGCGTCAGATGCAGCGGTTCGCCTCCGCTGTCGTCCGGCAGGATCGACCAGCGGGACAGTTCCGCCGCGACGCGCCGTGTCAGATCCCGGTCAGGCGTGATCAGGGCGGACTTGCGGCCTTCTTGCACCGCTTTGCGCAGACAAAGTGCGATCGCGGCGGCCTCTTCCTTGCGGGTCGCCGCCTCGATCAAGGAAACATTGCCCAAAGCCTCGGAAAGATGGGGTTCGATATCCGGTCCGCTTTCCAGCCATGTGTAGGTCACAGGTGCGGGTGTTAAAGCAAGTGATATCAAATATTTGCGATGACTATTTAATGTTTTTACCTCATGCCAATCAGACACTTGATTTAAACTCAGCCCCAGCCGGTCACAGAATCGCGCCAACCCGGTCTGGGAATGGTCGGTTATGCGATCATCCCCGGCAAGCCGCTCGGCTGTGGAAGTCGTCAGATCGCGATCCAGCCCCGGCAGGACCACGGCCCCTTGCGGTAACTGCGCCACGGTCCGCATGAACAATGCGGTCGCGCCGCGCGAACCGGTCGATCCGGCAACGATCACGGGATGATCCGGTGGATTCGCTGCCCAATGCCGCGCCGTCGCCTCAGCAGAGGCGTATAGCTGAGCCGCCTCGTCACTGAACCCGTTCTCCCCGAGAAACTCGTTCAGGATATTCAGGAACTGGCGGCTTTGTTCCCAATGCTCCGAATGGTCCGCGACATCTATGTCCTGCAACCGGTCCAGCGAAACGCCTTCGCTGTGGAACTCGTCCAGAAGCTCAGCCAGCGAGTCGGCCAGATCGAAAATCGACGATCGCGGCGCGGCACTGTCGTTTTTATCAAGATATGCCGCGATCAACTGCGCCAGATAAAGTTTCCGCCGCAGCGGAGACAGGCGCGGCGGCAGGTCAAGCGGCACCAGCGGATCGTTTGCCAGATCGGTGATCAGGCGGATATCGGGCAGCAGCCGCGCCCCGCCGTCCACCAGCATGTCATGTAAACGCGTCGCCGTGCGTCTGGTGTTGACGTATATCCGAACCCGGGCCAGCGCCTCCGGCGGCTGACTCTTCAGTCGCGCCAGCAAGCCGTCCAGAAAACCGCGCCCGAAATCGGCTCCGACCGGCAGGGCAAAGACCCGCGGCGTTTTGCTGGCCTCAAACATCCGCGTCCTTTCGCAGGATTTCCCCGGCCAGTTGCAACCCGGCGGGGTGTCCGATATCTGTCCAGCCGCCCGCATGGACGGTTCCGAACAGGCGGCCGGCCGCGATCATGCGATCCCACAGCAGCGAGATGGAAAAGCTGCTCTCGGCGAAGCCCGCCAACCGGTCCGTCTTGATGATCTGTACCCCGCCATAAACATAAGGTGCGGTTGCCGCCGCACCTTTGCGGCGCAGACGGCCGTCCTGTTCCAGAAAGAAATCCCCCGGACCGCCGTAGCCGCGCGCGTTGGACAGCGGAACCATCGCCATCAGCCCGTCCATCCGGTCGGGCCGCCAATCCGCAAGCAACTGCCGGAGGGGGTTTGCGCCGGACCACAGGACATCGGAATTGGCCGTGATCACCGGACCGCTGCCCAATAACGGCAGGGCGTTGCGCAGCCCGCCGCCTGTTTCAAGGATGTCCGGTTCTTCGCGGATGCACCGCAGGTTCGGCACAGAGGTGAGATGCTCTTCGACCTGGTCCGCCAGATAATGGGTGTTCACGACAATTCCGAAGTCGCCGGCGTCGCGGATCATCGCGATGCAATAATCGATCATAGGTCGTCCGCCCAGCGGTAGCATCGGTTTCGGACATGTGTCGGTCAGAGGAGCCATGCGGGTGCCGAAACCGGCGGCAAAGATCATGGCGGCCTCAGGATACATCGGCGTATCCGCGGATAGCGTTCAGGTTTTCGGGCGTAGGTTCGGGGACGTTTTCACTCACCCAGCGGCGCAGTCTTTTAAGGTCGGGATGCGCAAGATCGCGTTGCAGATGAGCCCAGACGCGCGGGATCAGGTCGAGGTAGCCGACCTTGCCGTCGCGCAGGAAAAGCCGCGCGAAGATGCCCACGATCTTGAGGTTCCGTTGGGCCCCGATGGCGCAATAGGCATATTCGAACGCTTGTGGGTCCGTCGCGGTTCCGGCGATGTACCTTTGCTTCATGGCCTCTTGCAGAGCTGGAGATGTGTCGCGCCGCGCATCCTCGAGCAGCGAGACCAGATCGTACGCAGGATGGCCCAGAAGCGCGTCCTGAAAATCCAGGAGTCCGACCCGCGCGATGCCGTGACGGTCCGGCAGCCAGAGCAGGTTTTCAGCATGATAGTCCCGCATCACCAGAACCGGATCGAAAGGGGCGACGGCCGCGCAGGCCTCTGAGACCAGATCAACGTACTCATCGGGTTCGGCAGAGGCGCGCGCGCCGGTAGATGCGGGCAGGTACCAGTCGGTCAGCAGCGCCGCCTCGCGGCGGTAGACTGCGGCCGAATAAGGTTGCAGGCATGTTGGCTGCGGTTGGCGGGCCAGGTCGATCAGCAGATCGACGGCGGCCTCGTAGAGCGGCAATTCCAGTTGCGGCTGTGACCGGCAGAGCCGCGCATAGAGGTCGTCGCCCAGATCCTCGATCAGCAGCAGGCCACTGGCCGCATCCTGCGCCAGTATGTGCGGAGCACTGTATCCGTAACCCGACAAGATGCCGGCTATATTCACGAAAACACCGACGCCCTCGTTAGTATCCGGAGGCGCGTTCATCAGGATGGCGGTGCCGCCGGCAGAGGCAAACAGCCGCTCGTAGGACCGGAAAGAGGCGTCGGCCGTCATCGCCTGCCTGCGGGCCTTGCCCCAACCGCATGTTTGCAGGAACGTCCGGATAACCTGTTCGCGGTTAATCATCTGCTGCCAGTGCCTGTTCGATTTCTTTAACGATACTGTCCCATTTTGCGTCCGACCATTCAAGGCGCAGTGTGCGGCCGTCGTCATGGTTCAGCCCGATGTCGAGCGTCAGGCCGCCCTCGGGCAGCAAGGCGCCCATTCGTTCCGGCCATTCTATCAGGACCAGTGCGTTGTCCATCGCCTCGAACAGGCCGAGTTCATGCAATTCGTCCAGTGTCGACAGGCGGTAGAGGTCGGCGTGCCATATCTCCAAATCGCCGGCCTGATAGGTCTGGACCAGCGTGAATGTGGGCGAAGGCACGTCCTCGGCCACGTCCTCCGCGGCCTGCATCGACTGGATGATGCGCCGCGCGACCTCGGTTTTCCCGGCTCCGACCGGACCCTTGAGATAAACCGTATCGCCCGCCGACAGGCGTTCTGCCAGCAGATCCGCCACCTGATATGTGCGATCCAAAGTCTCGAGTTTAAGTGTTTTGTCCAACGGTACGCCCCGATTGATTTGCAGATTGGACTTTGCGGATAGCGGGCCTGCTTTGCAAGCCCGTCAGGCTATTTGTTTGACCTGCTGCATCAGGCCTGACGATGGCGCTTCGACCTCGACGAACTCGACAAGGATGCGCCCACCCGGGAGCGGGGCGAAGCTCGCGGACAGGAAAGGACCGTCAAGCATCTTGACTACGGTTTGCCAGTGGCTGCGATCGCCATAGTCGGCCGCGAAATCGCGGAAATCGCCCCAGACCGGCGTCGGCTCGCATTTTCGCTGCCACAAGCGGGTCATGTCGGTCGTGCTTTGGGCCTTGAGGTTTGCCGCCGCGTCCTCGCCCCAGATATCGGCGAAGGCCAGGTTGGAAAAGGCGACCTGCCCGTTGGCGTCGAAAATCATGATGGCAGAGGTCAGATTGTCGAACGTGTTGAACATATGCTCAAGTTCGGTGCGATAGGCGCGCTCGATGGCTACAGTGCTGGAGATATCCTCGAACAGAAATGCTACTGCGTTTTTAGGATGCGGTCTGCCGCTGACACGGAAGACACGACCGTTCGGAAGGTGCCAGTCCTCCTGATAGTTTCCGGTCTCGGCGGAGCGCTCGAGCACTTCGATCTGCCGACGCCAGTCCTTGAAGTCCTTGGGCTCCGGCAGTTTGCCGTCGTTGCGCAGGTGATCCAGAAAGGTCCGCAAGCCGGGCCGTCGGGCCAGCCACTCCGGTTCCAGTTCGAACAGATCCGCGAGCGCCGGGTTAAACAGGACGAGATTGCGCGAACGGTCAAAGATTGCCAGCCCTATCGGAATATGCGCGAAGGTGTCAGTCAGTGTCTGCATGAAGCGTTGCAACTCGCGCTCTGCCCCCAGAACGGCGCTGGCGTCCCTGGCCTGAATGACAGTGAGATCGCCCCTGGTTTCGGTCGAGATATCGAAAAACCTGTCTTCTCCGTCCAGTGCCAGCTGACCGCGCCTTCCGTTGACCGCGCTGGCGGTTTCCGCCCGAAATCCGAAAATCGACAGGGTTGGCGCCCTTTGCCGCAAGACGGTCATTGCCTCGTGGCAGGCCCTGTTTTGCCAGATTGAAGCGCCCTGAAATTCGATCCACACCAGATCGCCGCTGCTGTCGATCGCGGTCTTCGCGAAATCATCCGGATCGAAAACCGGCCGCGCGGCGCTGTTCTTTATGATCCTGCCGGTGACCAGACCCAGGCATCCGCCAAGGACGGCCAGTAGCGCGATCAAGACGTTGGTGTCGGATATACTCACATTGCTACGATCATTAGCCCCTACCCCGAAAGACAACCACTAAATGGTTAACGGCAGGTAAATATTAATTCGGATTGGGTTGGTTCGGGCCGAGGGCGGCACGTACTTCGCTTTTTGACTTTTCGATGTCCTGGCGGTTCCACGTGGCGGTCACCACCGCGCCACCCAGCGTCGAGGAGCGCTTGGACCCGTTGGCAAAAACGATCTCGGCACCGCGCCTCTCCAGCAGGGTCTTGGCGATGAACAGGCCCAGCCCCATGCCTTCGTAGCTTGGTCGCGCGCTGTCGGGCGTCTTGCGTCCGCTCCGGCCCCATATGAACGGATCGCCGATCCGCCCCAGAAGTTCCGCCGGATAGCCGCGCCCGTCATCGCTGATGATGACCCGTAGCTGGGTGTCATTCCACTCGATATCGACCCAAACCTCCGAGGCCGCGAAATCCACCGCATTCTGGACCAGGTTGCGCAGCCCGTGCACGACCTCTGGTTCCCGCGTTACGAAGGGAACCTGCTCGGACGACTCGTTCAGAAGCTTACCCTTTTCGAAATAGTGAACTTGTATGCCGCGGTTTTTGTGCGGCTCCGCCGCCTGCTGAACTAGCGTGCTGAAGGGGATGCTCTTGGATTGCAGGTCGTCTTTACCGGTCTGGCCCATGTCGCGCAGAATCTGCGCCAGCCGTTCGGCCTGTGCCTTAATCAGCAGCGCGTCGTCGCGCAGCTCCGGATTGCTTTCCAGTTCCTCCGCCAGTTCGGACGAGACCAGCTTGATCGTGGCCAGCGGCGTGCCCATCTCGTGCGCGGCCGCAGCGACAACCCCGCCAAGCGCAGACAGCGCGTATTCCCGTTCCAGCGCCATTTGCGTCACCGCCAGCGCCTCCGACATCGAAAAGCTCTCGCTGGTCACCCGCCGGGCATAAGCCGACAGGAACAGCAAGCCGATCACGAGGGCTATCCAGATGCCCAACTGGAACAGCGGTGGCATGACAAGAATATTTCCGGCGGCGCTTTGCAGCGGGACGAATGCAAAGGCAAGAGCCGTGATCAGGACAATGGCGGTGGCGCTGATGATCAGTGTCGATCCCAATGTCAGGGCCGAGGCCGAGATCGTTACCGGCACCAGAATCAGCAGCGCGAACGGATTGTGAAGGCCGCCGGTCAGATAAAGAAGAAATGCCAGTTGCGACACGTCGAACAACAGGGTCAGAAGGGTCTGCTGTTCTGTCAGGCGTTTGTTCTCCGGCAGGACGAAACTTGCCATCAAGTTGAAAACGACCGAGATGCCGATGGCGAAGAAACACAAGCCGACGTGAAGCTGAAGGTGGAAAAAGAGCAGCGCAGTGAGAACGGCGCCGGTCTGGCCCGCAATGGCAAGCCAGCGCAGGGTAATCAATGTGCGAAGACGCACCCATTCACTGCGCGCTTCCTGCCGGAAGAGGTCAAGCAGTTGCTGGATCATCGTTTCAACGGCATTTGGTTGCGGTTCCCCTTGCAATTTCCCGCGCAAAGCTAGATCAAGAGCGCGGGTTTTACCATAAGCGGAAGAGAATATGGCAAAGATTTCAGCGATTGTCGGGGCCGTGTTGACGATAGCGGCTCTGGCCGTGACGGTCCTCGTTGTGTTTTTTAACGACAGGCCATCGAGTTGCTCCGGCAACCAGGTGGCCGGCGGAGAGGCGACGATCGGCGGTCCGTTCACCCTGGTCAACCAGTACGGAGAAACCGTGACCGACAAGGACGTCATCACGGGACCGACCTTGATCTATTTCGGCTATACCTTCTGTCCCGATATCTGCCCGTTCGACGTCGCCCGCAATGTCGAGGCCGTCGACATCCTCGACGAGCAGGGCGAGAAGGTCACTCCGGTATTCATTACCATCGACCCGGCCCGCGATACGCCGGAAGTTCTGCGCGAATTTGCCGAGGTCATGCACGAGGAAATGATCGCTCTGACCGGAACCGAGGAACAGGTCGCAGCAGCATCCAAGGCTTATCGCACTTATTACAGCAAGAATGGCGAAGGCGAGGATTACCTTATGGACCATTCCACCCAGACCTACCTGATGTCGCCTGACGGATTTCTGGACTTCTTCCGGCGCGACGCGACGCCAGAAAAGATGGCGGAGACGATTTCTTGCTATATCAATGCCAATTAGGTGTCTGATTTCATAAATTGAACTTTCCGGAGCGGTTCGGTAAAATTCACTCTGGATAAGAAACAAGGTGGTTACATGGCGGATCAAGAGCGGTTGGATATCGGAGCGGATAACACGCTGTTGATCCTTGACGACGACGAGGCATTTCGCAAGCGACTGGCGCGGGCCATGGAAAAGCGCGGGTTCAATCCGACGGCTCTGGATTCTGTCGTGGCGGGGCGCGCTTTTTGCACAGCCACACCGCCTGCCTATGCCGTTGTCGATCTGCGGCTCGAAGACGGCAACGGGCTGGATGTGGTCGAGGTGCTGCGCACCCGCCGCCCGGATGCCCGTATCGTGGTGCTGACCGGTTACGGCGCCATCGCGACTGCAGTTGCCGCAGTCAAGATCGGCGCGACCGACTATCTCTCGAAACCTGCCGATGCGAACGACGTGATGCACGCGCTGCTGGCCACGCCCGGCGCCAAGCCGCCGCCGCCGGAAAATCCGATGTCCGCCGACCGCGTGCGCTGGGAACATATCCAGCGCGTTTTTGAGTTGTGCGACCGGAACGTCAGCGAAACGGCGCGGCGTCTGAACATGCACCGGCGAACCTTGCAGCGCATTCTTGCGAAACGCAGTCCGCGCTAGGCCGGCTTCGCCACCTTCCGCAGCCAGCTCTTGAAGATTTTAAGGGCGGGTGTCTCGCGCCCGTGACGGGTGATGAGGTAATAACCCAGACCCCCGTGTTTCAATGCGCAGATTTGCGCCAGCGCCCCAGAGGCGATGTCACGTTCGACCAGAACCCGCGGTTGTACCGAACAGCCTAGCCCCTCGCGCGTGGCCGACAGGACAAGCTCGTTGTTCTCGAAAACGGTTTTACGCGTCTTTTCGATATCCAGCCCTTCGGCTGCCACCAAGGCCTGATGTTCCAGCATCATCCGTTCCCACAACCAGGTCAGTTGG
This sequence comes from Paracoccaceae bacterium, assembly GCA_024640245.1. Classification (GTDB taxonomy): domain Bacteria; phylum Pseudomonadota; class Alphaproteobacteria; order Rhodobacterales; family Rhodobacteraceae; genus Amylibacter. The sequence goes on from JAHEFH010000089.1 coordinate 10,040, forward strand.
GCGGCCTGGGGCACGCTGGTGATTTTTCGCCCATCCACCAGATCGGGCCGAGCGACTACGACGAAGTTTCCGTCGGTCAGCAATTCGCACCGCAGGCCGGGCCAGTCGCCGTTGCCATATCGGATCGCCATGTCGAACCCGTCGGCGGCAAGATTGACCAGCGCATGCCCGGGGTTCAGGTTCACCGTGATTTCGGGGTGTTCGGTCCAGAACGACCCTAGTTTCGGGATCAGCCAATTGGCCGCGAAGGACGGCGTCAGCGAGATGTTGAGCGGCCGGTTCTGCGAAGATTGCTGCAGCGTGTCCACCGCGTCTGCGATCAGTGAAAACCCCTCGCGCAGGTTGGCGGCGAATTCTATTCCCGCCGGCGTCAGGCGCATACCGCGGCCCTGCCGCGTCATCAGGGTTTCCGCACATTGATCCTCCAGCGCGCGGACGTGCTGGGCAATCGCGGCGTGGGTGACGTTCAGCTCTGCCGCGGCCTGGGTGAAGCCGCCGTGTCTGGCGGCGGCCTCGAATGCGCGCAGGGCTGAAAGTGAGGGGATACGGGACCAATCCATATGTTAGCCTGACTTACAATTTGAAATTCATACTGCTTAGACATCTTTCGCAATCTGGAGCATGAAGAGTCAACTATTAAACCCCATGGCGAATCTCCCCGCCTACTAAGAAAGGACAGATCATGTTTAATATTCTCTCTGGTGCCCTGTTCACAGCGAGCCGCGTACAAACACAGAGCAATTCCGACAAAACCGCTCCAGGCAAGTCCTAAGGCTTGGTATTCTTGTCGGGACGACCTCAGCTCAGGTCGGAAAACCGCTCCAGAAACTGGCCCTTGACCACAAGCGGCGCATGCGGTTTCAAAATCCGGTTTGGCAGGTCCCTCAACACGGGCTTGCCAAACAGACTGTTCGCTTCCGCTTCGGAAAAACCGGCGATCTGAACCGCCTCCAGCCAAGCTGAAAGCCTGTCGGCGCGCTTGATCTGTTTCTTGATAACATCCGGAATTTCGGCCGGCAGGCCAAACCGCGTGTGGATCGCTGCCGTTAGCCGCGCGTCAAGCTCGCCGTAGTCCGGACCCACAGCCGCCTTGACCGGCGAAATCATATCTCCGATGACGTATTCAGGCGCATCATGCAGCAGCGCCGCTAACCGCCATTTCCGGTCGGTGCGCGGGTTCAGGCGCGTGAACAGTTCCTCGACAAAGACCGAATGTTCGGCCACCGAATAGGGATAGTCTCCCTTCGTCTGGCCGTTCCAGCGCGCGACGAAGGCCAGGCCGTGCGCGATATCCTCGATCTCGATATCCAGCGGCGACGGGTTCAGCAGGTCAAGCCGCCGGCCGGAAAGCATGCGTTGCCATGCTCTGCTCTGGACTGTTTTTTTTGACATATTCGGTTCAGGTCTCGGCGGTTAGACTGACGACTTTCTGAAATCAGCCACTCTACTTCCCATCAAAATCGGCTTCGTTCAAGCCCCCTCTCCCCGCAAATGCAATCCCGCCGTTGAACAGCCAGCCACGTATGCTTTCGAGGCTTTGGGCCTTCGGCGAAGACCGAGAAAAAATGCATGCGGGAAATATTGAAACACTGGCCAAAATCCAATCGTCCCCTAGCTTGTTAATTTGCACATCCTTTGATAGGTGCGGTTTGAATTTACGAAAAGGAGCGTCGGGTAATGGTTGCCGACTATATTGTAAGAGACATAAATCTC
>JAHEFH010000090.1 GCA_024640245.1 Paracoccaceae bacterium
GTGGACAGGCCAAAGGCCAGATGCAGGGTGTTGGCGGGCGTCGGAATGTCGTCGATATAGCGGGCCGCGCCGGTTACATGCAGGCGGGCGGCGTCGTGTGGTGTCACGCTCATGGGGCCACCTCCAGCACGCGCGGGGCTTCGCCAACGTCTTCCAGATAATAGCGCAGCAACATGTTTTTCGCCGCATTCATGCGATAGCGGTCAGAGGCGCGCATATCCGTAAGTGGTGTGAAGTCCTGCTCCAGTGCTGTCATCGCGGCCTCGACCGAGGCGCGGGTCCACGGCTGGCCAAGCAGGGCGTGCTCGGCATGGGATGCGTGTTTAGGGGTTCCCGCCATGCCGCCGAAGGCGATTGAACAGCAAGTGACCTTGCCATGGTCCAGATGGATATTGAGGCATCCGCATACGGCCGAGATATCCTGATCGAATCGTTTGGTCAGTTTGAAACATTTCAACCGGTCAATCTGTTTCGGGATAAAAATGCTTTCGACGAATTCACCCGGTTTGCGGTCCTGCTTTCCGTAATCGATGAAGAAATCGGCCAGCGGAATTTCGCGGCGCTTGTCGCCGCGGCGGAGCGTCAGTCGCGCGCCCAGAGCGATCAACGCTGGCGGTCCGTCGCCGATCGGGGAGCCGTTGGCGATATTGCCGCCTATCGTTGCCGCGTTGCGGACCTGAACTGAACCGTAGCGGCGGATCATCTCGGCAAAATCAGGATGGTGTCCGGCGACGGCGCTTTGCAGGGCCGTCAGCGTGACAGCCGCGCCGATGCGCAAGCCGTCGGTGGATTTCTCGATGGTTTTAAGGTCGGAGCAACCGGACAGGAAACACACCGGCCCCAGTGATTTCAGCCCCTTGGTAACCCAGAGCGCGAGGTCAGTGGCGCCGCCGACAAGACGGCCGTCTGGGTTCTTCAGGCACCAGTCGGCCAGTTCGTCGGAATTCGACGGCAGATAAAAATCGGAACCGCTAATCGCGTGACCGGATTTAAGGGTTTTCAAGGCGTTGGCATCGCTCGACACCCAGTCGGGCGCAGTTGTGCCCTCGGCGGCCTGTGCGGCCCGTATGATTGGTGCATAGCCCGTGCAGCGGCACAGGTTTCCGGCCAGGACGTCGTCGTGGTCGGTGCGGCCAGAGGCATGCGCCGTGGCCATCGACATGACGATGCCCGGCGTGCAGAAACCGCACTGGCTGCCGTGATGATCGACCATGGCTTGTTGCACAGGATGCAATTTCTCGGGGGATGCGGCGACACCTTCGACGGTGCGAACGGATTTACCATGGAGTTGCGGCAGAAACAGAATGCAGGCGTTCAGCGCGCGATGATCGATGCCATCCTGGCCGATATCAGACACCATCACGGTGCAGGCACCGCAATCGCCTTCGTTGCATCCCTCTTTGGTGCCGGTCAGACCCTGCGTTTCGCGGAGCCAGTCCAAAAGAGTGCATGTCGGGTCGCTTACTTCGACGTGCACGGTCTCTCCATTCAGAAGAAACTCAATTCCCATAATGAAAACCCGCCACCTTCTCTCCCCAAGTTTCGCTTGCATCCACCCGATGTGGCGTAAAGCGGATGCCGAAACCGTCAGTCGGGCTAGGAAAGCAGGAAATTAGTCTCAAAGCAAACAATTTGTATTTTTCTGATCTTTGATAGCCCGGATCGGAAATCTTGTTTCTCACAGCGTTTCTGACTATGGAAAGAGGCTCGATTCGGAGGACGCCTTATAATGCCAACGCGGCTGCCGGGATCATAGCCGTTTGCATGGCAGCACCGGAAAACCCCAATGTTTTCAAGTGGGCGCCTTCAATTTTCGGGCTTTTGTCGTTACCGCCTTGAATTGGCGCTTGTTTGCTCGCAGATATGAGGCTGTATTGTGGCCATATCGTTGAAAATAGCCGGTATTATACATTTATTTTTGAAAGACTTTCTTGCCGTCACCATCAAGAACAGGCCGGTTTTGCGACTTTTCATTCCGGACCGCGCAGTCTCACAGGCAATCGTGACCAGCCAGCCATGCCTTGAACATGCAATAATTTTCAAATCCGTCCGCTTGGCGATTGGCAAAAAATCGGCGCTCGGCTAACGTTGCGGGATGACCAGACCCCCCCGATTCATTCACCTGCGCATGCACACTGCATATTCTTTGCTGGAAGGCGCGATACATCTGAAGGCGCTTCCCGGAATGTGCGCCAAGGCGGGCATGCCGGCGGTTGCTGTGACCGACACGAACAACCTGTTCGGCGCGCTGGAATTTTCCGAAACAGCCTCGAAGGCGGGCATCCAGCCGATTATCGGTTGTCAGGTTGATCTGGCCTATGCCAGCGCAGCGCGGCCCGGAGACCGGATGCCTAAACCGCTGCCGCTGGTTCTGTTGGCGCAGTCGGAGGCGGGATATCGGAACCTGATGAAACTCAGCTCGCATGCGTTTCTGGATGCAGGGGTTGAGCTGCCGCATGTTACATTGCCGGATCTGGAGGCGCACAGTGACGGGCTGATCTGCCTGTCCGGCGGGGCCTTGGGTCCGGTCGGACAATTGATCCGCGATGGCCAGATGGATCACGCCCGCGCGCTGGTCGGGCAGTTGGCAACGATGTTTGAGGACCGCCTTTATATCGAATTGCACCGTCACGGCAGCGATGGCGCCAAGCACACCGCCGAAGAGGCCGCAACCGAGCGCGCTTTTGTCGAGATGGCATATGCCATGTCCCTGCCGCTTGTGGCGACGAACGACGTCTATTTCCCGAACCGCGAGATGTATGCAGCCCATGACGCGCTGATCTGTATCGCTGACGGGGCCTATGTCGACCAACAGCAGCCACGCCGCCATTTGACACAGGAATACTACTTCAAGTCGCAGGATGAAATGGCTACGCTGTTCGCCGACCTGCCGGAAGCCATCGAAAACACGGTCGAGATCGCGAAACGCTGCGCGTTCAAGGCCTACAAACGCGACCCGATCCTGCCGAAATTTGCCGATGACGAGGTCGAGGAACTGCGCCGTCAGGCCAAGCAGGGGCTGAAAGACCGACTTGCCGTAATCCCGCACGCCGCGAGTGTCGAGGAGTACGAGGCTCGTCTGGACTTCGAACTGGGCATAATCGAGGGCATGGGCTTTCCCGGTTATTTCCTGATCGTTGCCGACTTCATCAAATGGGCGAAGGACCGCGATATACCGGTCGGGCCGGGACGGGGGTCCGGTGCGGGCTCTCTGGTCGCCTATGCACTGACGATCACCGATCTGGACCCGCTGCGCTATTCCCTGCTTTTCGAGCGGTTCCTGAACCCCGAACGGGTGTCGATGCCCGACTTCGATATCGACTTCTGCATGGACCGGCGCGAAGAAGTCATCACCTATGTGCAGGAGAAATACGGACGCGAGAAGGTGGCGCAGATCATCACTTTCGGCGCGCTGCTTTCCAAGGCGGCGGTGCGCGATGTCGGCCGCGTGTTGCAGATGCCCTATGGGCAGGTTGACCGCCTTTCGAAACTGATCCCCGTAGAGGGCGTGAAGCCGGTGTCCATCGAAAAGGCTCTGGCCGACGAGCCGCGCCTGCGCGAGATGGCTAATTCCGAGGAAGTAGTCAAACGGATGCTGGATTATGCCCAACGGCTGGAGGGCTTGCTGCGGAATGCCTCCACCCACGCCGCCGGAGTTGTGATCGGCGATCGCCCGCTGGACGAGCTGGTGCCGCTGTACCAAGACCCGCGCTCGGATATGCCCGCCACCCAGTTCAACATGAAATGGGTGGAGCAAGCCGGTCTGGTGAAGTTCGATTTTCTGGGCCTTAAGACACTGACGGTGATCCAGAACGCGCTTGACCTGCTGAAACTGCGCGGTGTGGAGTTTGATATCGGGGCGATCCCGCTGGACGACGAAAAGACCTATCAGCTCTATGCCTCGGCCAAGACGGTTGCCGTGTTCCAGGTGGAAAGCTCGGGCATGATGGACGCGCTCAGGCGCATGAAACCGACCTGCATCGAGGACATCGTGGCGCTGGTGGCGCTGTACCGTCCCGGTCCGATGGAGAACATCCCGACCTATTGCGACGTGAAGAACGGCAAGATGGATCGCGAAAGCGTGCATCCCCTGATCGACGATATTCTCGAGGAAACCCAGGGCATCATTGTCTATCAGGAACAGGTGATGCAGATCGCTCAGGTTATGGCAGGTTACAGCCTCGGCGGCGCTGACCTGCTGCGCCGGGCCATGGGTAAGAAAATCGCCGAAGAGATGGCCAAGGAGCGCCCGAAATTCGAAAAAGGCGCGATGGAAAACGGCGTCGACAAGAAAAAGGCGTCCGAAGTTTTCGACCTTCTGGAAAAATTCGCCAACTACGGTTTCAACAAGTCTCACGCCGCTGCCTATGCCGTGGTCAGCTACCAGACCGGCTGGCTCAAAGCGAACTATCCGGTCGAGTTCATGGCGGCGGTGATGAACTGCGACATGCACCTGACCGACAAGCTGAATGTCTACAAGCAGGAAGTCGACCGGCTGCAGATCGAGCTGATTCCGCCCTGCGTCAACCGCTCGGAAGCGACATTCAGCGTGCATGACGGCAAGCTGGTCTATGCGCTGGGCGGCCTGAAAAACGTCGGCGTCGAGGCGATGCGCCTGATCACCGACGCCCGCAAGGACGGGCCGTTCAGGGACCTGTTCGATTTTGCACGGCGGGTCGATCTGAAGCGGGTCGGCAAACGGCCGGTGGAAATGCTGGCGCGCTCCGGCGCCTTCGATCAGCTCGATGGGAACCGCCGCAAGGTGATGGCCAGTGTCGATGCGCTGGTAGCCTACTCCGCCGCGACGCATTCCGAACGGCAATCCGCGCAGGGCGGCCTGTTCGGCGATGCCGGCGAGGACCTGCCCGCACCGCGCTTGCCGATGCCCGAGGATTGGCTGCCGACGGAACGGTTGCGTGAGGAACATATGGCCGTCGGATTCTACCTGTCCGGCCACCCGCTCGACGACTATCTTGGACCGCTGAAACGCAAGAATGTGCTGACGCTGGCGGAACTGGAACAGAAGGTTCAGGGTGGCACGGTCGCGACCAAGATCGCTGGGTCCGTGGCCAGCAAGCAAGAGCGCAAGTCGGCGCGCGGCAACCGGTTCGCCTTCGTCCAGCTTAGCGATCCGACCGGGCTATACGAAGTCACAGTGTTTTCCGACACGCTGGAGAAATACCGCGACCTACTGGAACCGGGCCAGAACGTGGTACTGGCGGTCGAGGCGACATTTGAATCGGAACAGTTGAAATTGTTGGCGCGCGGAGTGCAGGCGGTGGATGACATGGTGGCGGATGCCGCCGCCATGGGCCTGAAGGTCTATGTCAACGAAGCCGACGCGATCCAGTCTATCGCCACCCGTCTGGCCGAACTGGAAAAAGACGGACGGCTAAAGGGCAGGGGTCCCGTGCATTTGGTCCTGAGCCACCCCGACCTGCCGGGCGAGGTCGAGATCGCCCTGACCGGAGAGTACCCGCTGAACCCGCAGGTCAAAGGCGCGATCAAGCATATCGGCGGTGTGCTCGAGGTCGAGGAGTTCTAGCTGGCCGACGGTTCCGCTGGAGTTTCAGTTTCAACAGGTAATTCTGTCGGTGTTTCTTCCGCTGTATCTGCCGGAACCGCTACCGGAGCCTCAACTGGCGCTTCCGGCGGAGTCGCTTCCGGTGCCGCTACCGGCGCTTGTACCGGTTCAGCTAAAGGCATTTCTTCCGGAGTGTCGGTAAACGCCCAGACCGCCATAAACAGCGCCACAAGTGTCAACAGGGTGGTGATGGCCGTCAATCGGATCACCTTTTCACGCGGTGTCCGGCTGCCGCTGAATATCGACATGATCGAATAGATTTGCGCGGCAACGGCAGAGACCGAAAGAAGCACGACCGCCACCATCTTGCCCCAGAACAGGGTCGGAAATTCAGTCCAGCCGCCATGGCCGTTGGAAACCATGTAGACTCCTGTGCCCCAGAGGATCAGCAGGCCAATAAAACTGATCTGGCCCAACCGCCGCGAGGCACCGCGCAGCGCGTTCTTTGCCGCATCGTCGTTGGTGCCTGCCTTGTTCAGCAGAACGGCGTTACAGACGCCGCCGCCAAGCAGTAGCGCCAAACCGATAAAATGAAAAACCTTGATCGCCAGAAGCATGTTGTTCCCCTTGATTTTGATTAAGCTTAACAAAAGGTTTTCGAAAAATCACGCAGATACGTGATGGCAGGGAGCGATGTGGCAACAAGGTTTGAAGTGGGTTCGAAATCGCCTTTTTTGTTGGCCTCGAAAGCCTCAGGACACGTTCTCAACAGATGTTTTGACCACATGCAGAAAAGACAGGGCCGAGGATCGCGCCGACAAGAGCAGGTAATCGTCCTCTCCGGTACGCAGGATCAGCGTGCCGAGGTGATGCATGACTGTCCGGGCAGAGGCGTTCACATTGAAAATTTCCGGCCCGAGATCGACGGGACAGATGCGCTCCAGCGCGCTGCGCGCCAACCTGCCCGACAAGGCTAGCGTTAACCAGTTGTCGGACTGGTCGGTGTAATACCCGGCATCGCCCAGCAAACCCGCAACGTGATTGGCGGCATCCGGCTTGGCGTGATCGAACAGTATGAAAAACTGGTCCGGCTGGGTTGAGACAAGACGCGCGGATTTGTCCTTGGACAGGACCGACAGTGCAGGTTTCGGCAACGCGCACCCATAGGCCGATTTGACAGCTGCCGTCAGCGCCGGTTTTCCGTCCAGAGGTGCCGAGACCGAAACGATTCCGAGGCCCGTGACCTCTTTCAAGGTCGCGCCTTCGAAATCGGCGTTATACCCCCCGAGGGCGGATGTGCCATAGAGTTTGTAATCAGCCACGCTGCAGCCCTCCGTCCGGATCATAAAAATGCGGTGACGTGATTTCTACCTCGATATCCGTTCCGCGCACCCCGTCCCAGGCGCGGATGACCTCTCCCTGCCGGATATGGCCGTATTTGACGAAGCCAAGTCCGATGTAGTGACCCATCGTCGGCGAGTAGGCGACCGATGTCATCCAGCCCAGATCGTTCTCCAGTTTCGCGGCTGCACCGACATCCAGGAAATGCGCGCCTGCCGATAGCTTGTCGGCAGGTTTCACCGGTCTTAATCCGACCAGTTGCAAGGTGTCTTCGCCCTGCATTCCGGGCCTGCTGCTCAGCGTGCTGCCGATGCTGTCCTTGTTTTTGGAAACCATTCCGCCCATGCCAAGGTTCAGCGCCGTGGTCTGCCCGTTCAGCTCGTTACCGGCGGCATGGCCTTTTTCGATCCGCATGACACCCAGCGCTTCCGTGCCATAGGGCGTGATGCCGAATTCTTCGCCTGCCGCCATCAAGACGCGGACAAGAGCGTCGCCGAACCGAGTGGGCACCGCAATTTCATACGCCCGCTCGCCAGAGAACGAGATCCGGAACAGCCGCGCGGGTTTGCCTCCGCACACGGAAACAGCGCCGCAGGCCATGAAGGGGAAAGCCTCGTCTGAAATGTCGTGATCCTCGTCCACGATTTTCTGCAACAGCTTGCGCGAATTCGGTCCGGCAACGGCATATTGCGCCCATCCGTCGGTGACCGAGATCAGATGCACGTCCAGATCGGGCCACAGGCACTGACGCGCGAATTCCAGGCGCTGATAGACCAGTCCGGCGTTGGCCGTGGTCGTCGTCATGACAAAGTGGTTCTCCGAAAGCCGCGCTGTGGTTCCGTCGTCATAACAGAAACCGTCCTCGCGCAGCATTATGCCATAGCGCACCCTTCCGACTGCCAGCTTGGCAAAGCCGTTAGCGTAAACTTTGTTCAGGAATGTGGCCGCGTCGCGTCCCTGAACGTCAATCTTGCCGAGCGTTGAAACATCGCAAATCCCGACCGAGGCACGTGTCTTACGTACTTCGCGGTCTACGCTCTCCCGCCACTTGGTTTCACCTGACCGAGGATACCATTGCGCCCGAAGCCAAAGCCCGGTTTCCACGAACTGCGCGCCTTTTTCCGTCGCCCAGTTGTGGCTTGGAGGGCGCCGCGTCGGGCGGAAGTTCTTGCCGCGCGCGCTGCCCGCAAAGGCCCCGAGCGTGACCGGCGTGAACGGCGGCCGAAAGACCGTCGTGCCGGTTTCGGGAATGGTCTTGTCGCTGGCCTCGGCCATGATTGCAAGGCCGAGCACGTTGGAAGTCTTGCCCTGATCGGTCGCCATGCCAAGCGTTGTATAGCGCTTCAGGTGCTCGACGGCCTGAAAGCCTTCACGCTGAGCCTGTTTGATGTCCTTGGTGGTCACATCGTTCTGCAAGTCCACCCATGCCCGTTTCGGGGTGGCAACCTGCCAGAAGGGCGTGACGGCAAAGTGCTCGTCATTTGAGTCCGGCGCTTTGGTTTTTGCGGGTGGCAGGCCAAGATCCTGAATTGCGGCCTTGCCCTCTGCTACGCCGGATTTCAGCGCGGCCGAAAGTGTCATATCTCCGTCGGCGGCGCCCGCAACAGACATGCCACTAGGCAATGACTTGCCCGGAATAAAGCCTGCGATCTCGTCATCCCATACCGGGCGGTTACCCAGATGGCAGGTCAGGTGGACATTCGGCGACCAGCCGCCCGACACAGCCAGACAATCGACCGGCAGCGTCAGTCCGTTGGTCAGGGTGATAGATGTCAGTGACTTGCGTCCAGCCGTATCCCTGATCCGCCCGCCCATGACCAGTGCGGCACCCTTTATCGTTGCAGGTGGCGTTATCTCGCGCGTATCGATCACAGCAGTGATCGCAATGCCCTTCGCCGACAGATCGCTTGCGGCCTGCCAGCCGCTGTCGTTGTTGGTGAAGATCGCCAGATGCTTTCCTGTCGCCACCGCATAGCGGTTGGCATAGCTGCGCACGGCGCCGGCCAGCATGATCCCGGGCCGGTCGTTGTTGGCAAAGGCGATGGGGCGCTCGGTTGCGCCGGCGCAAAGGATCGCGCGCTTCGCATAGACTCGCCAATGAACCTGCCGCGGCTTGCCGCCGCTGCTGGCGAGGTGATCGGTCTTGCGTTCCAGCAAACCGTAAATACCGTGGTCGAAGACGCCGTGCACAGTGGTGCGCGGCATAACCCGGACGTTGCCCATGTCGACCAGTTCCGCAACCGTCGCTGCCGCCCAGTCGGCCGCTGCCTGTTCCGCGACCTCTTGCATATCCGAATTAAGGCGTCCGCCCAACAGATGATCCTCGTCTGCCAATATGACACGCGCTCCCGCGCGACCGGCTGTCAGCGCCGCCATCAGACCCGCAGGGCCGGACCCGATCACCAGAACGTCACAATGCAGAAAGCCCTTGTCATAAGTATCGGGGTCAGGTTCGCCTGACAGGCGGCCCAGTCCGGCGCTGGCGCGGATGATCGGCTCATAGACCTTTTCCCAGAAAGATTTCGGCCACATGAATGTCTTGTAATAGAAACCGGCAGTCAGGAAATTAGACAGCCGGTCGTTGATTGCCAGGAAATCTTTTTCCAGCGAACCGCGGTGGTTCTGGCTGGTCGCATGCAGGCCGTCGAACAGTTCCGCCATGGTTGCGCGGGTGTTGGGTTCCTGCCAGGCTCCGTGCCGCAATTGCACCATCGCGTTCGGTTCTTCCGATCCTGCGGAAAAAATACCGCGCGGTCGATGGTATTTGAAGGACCTGCCGACCAGACGCTGCCCGTTGGCCAGCAGGGCGGAGGCAAGCGTATCGCCGGCATGTCCGCCCATTTCTGTGCCGTTGAAGGTGAACTTCAGCGATTTCGTACGGTCGATAAGCCCGCCGTCGATACGATTGTTCCGGATCATGCGCTGCGCCCCTGTTTGCGGGCAAAGTCGCGCGCCAGTTCAACCTTGGAGATTTCATGGGTCAGTGTGTTTCGTGTGACGACCAGCCAACTGCGGTCACCCTGTTCGTGATACCAGAGTTCGCGATATTCTCCGGCAGGATTGTCACGCAGGTAAAGATAGTCGTGGAACTGCTCCAGCGCGTCGCCCGCCTGCCAGTCGGGCCGGTCGACGAGGGCAGCGTCGCCAAGATGCACGAATTCCTCTGCGTCGCGGGGGCCGAGGAGTGGATGGTTTATAATCATTCTCTCGCTCCCTAATGCAGGTTCGGTTGGGCGCCCGCGCCCTTTTCGTCGATGGCACGACCGCGCATGAAGCGATCCAGCCGATAGGCCTTCGCCGTCGGGTGTGGTTCGTCCTTGGCCAGCAGATGCGCATAGCAATAGCCGCTGGCCGGTGTCGCCTTGAACCCGCCATAGCACCAACCGCCGTTGAAATAGAGGCCCGGGATATGCGTTTTGTCGATAAACGGAGAGCCGTCCATCGACATATCCATGACGCCGCCCCACATGCGCAACAGGCGCGCGCGCCCAAGGGCCGGGATCATCGCCATCATATCCTCGGCGACATGTTCGATCACCGGCAGGTTGCCGCGCTGGGCATAGGAATTGTACTTGTCCAGATCCCCGCCGAAGACGAGCCCGCCCTTGTCTGACTGGCTGATATACAGGTGACCGGCACCGAAGGTCACCACGCCGGGGATCGTGGGCTTCAGGCCTTCGCTGACGAAGGCCTGCAAAACGTGGCTTTCGATCGGAAGGCGCATTCCGGCCGTTGCCATGACACGGCTGGACGATCCCGCCACGCAGACCGCGACCTTGCCGGCGGATATCGGGCCGCGGGAGGTCTCGACGCCTTTGCAGACGCCGTTGTCGATCTGGAAACCGGTCACTTCGCAATTCTGTATGATATCGACCCCGTGCCGGTCGGCGCTGCGGGCGTAGCCCCACGCCACGGCATCATGTCGCGCTGTGCCGGCCCGTGGCTGCCACAATCCGCCGGTGATCGGAAATCGCTCGTTGTCGAAATTGATGAACGGGCACATATCCCGCACGGCGTCCCTGTCCAGCAACTTGGCATCGGCCCCGGCCATGAGCATCGCGTTGCCGCGCCGCACATAGGCATCGCGCTGGGCATCGTTGTGGCACAGGTTGAGGATGCCGCGTTGAGACATCATGGCATTATAGTTGAGGTCCTGCTCGAGGCCTTCCCAAAGTTTCATCGAAAATTCGTAGAACGGTTCGTTCTCGGGCAGCAGATAGTTTGACCTGACAATTGTAGTGTTCCGGCCGATATTGCCGGACCCGAGCCAGCCTTTTTCCAGAACAGCGACATTGCGGATCCCGAATACCTTGGACAGGTAGTGAGCCGTCGCCAGACCGTGGCCGCCACCGCCGACGATCACGACGTCATAGTGCTTCTGTATATTCGGTTGCCGCCACGCGGCTTTCCAGCCCTTGTTGCCGGTCAGGCCCTGCTGAAGAATCCGAAGTGCTGAGTACCGCATTGTCATCCTCTTGGAACGCGTATCTTCCCAAGGATGCAGTTTTCCGTGTCGGATTGTCCAGAACTTAAAAGACCAATCACGGCATAGGGCGGAAAAAATTTTTCCGCATTGCAGGAATGCGGTTCGTGCGATCCCCATTTTCAAAAACCATCGACCGGCGTTATTCAATCGACTCGGCAAGACAATCGCGGCGCCTTAGCGACTCTGGCCTCACACCGCCGTATCACCCGAAAGTTCCGTCAGGATCGGACAGTCGGGGCGCTCGTCGCCTGCGCAGTTGGTTATCAGGTGCATCAGCGTTTTGCGCATCGCCTCCAGTTCGCCGATCTTCTGGTCTATCTGCGCCACGTGGTCTTTGGCCAGAGCTTTGACGTCGGCGCTGGCCCTGTCGCTGT
>JAHEFH010000199.1 GCA_024640245.1 Paracoccaceae bacterium
GTCGCCGGCCTCTCCGGTACCACCCGGGAAATACCCCATCGCGGTGGAGGTGGCATTGGTCATCGCGAAGCGCAAGACGGCATCGGCGTCCTGCTCGCCCGACAACTCGATGAAGGTCAGCCGAGTCAGGCTGGCCAGCATGTCCAGTGCCTGACGGACCTGTTCCTGGAAGAGGATACTCGCTTGTTCGAAACCTGCGTATGCCTCACCTGAACCGTAGGACCCCGCGTCGGGACCGAAATCGGTCGAGGCATCTGGAAATGAATAGGACAAGGTCGTCCCCGCCCATTCTGTGCCGTAGAACAGCGAGGAAACGGCAGACAGTTCCGCGCCGGTAAGGTCGGTTTCCAACGCCGTCAGCGACGTGATTGTATAGAGACTCATGAAAAACACCCGTGGTTACCTTTGTCAGGAAACCTAGCGGGTGAAGTTAAAAATCTGTTCTAGGAGCGCCGCGTTAAGTATCGGGCAATTTGTTCAAATCTGATCGGAAATATTCAGAAAATGAACATATCTGCGGTGATGTCGTCGACCAGCATGGTGTGGGAAATATCGCGTATCACCAGGTTCTCGGCCCCCAGATCCACGATGATCTTGCCGGGCTTCACCTCGGTATAGGTCAGGTCATCGAAGGTCAGGTTGAAGGGCGTCAGGTCGATCTTGTCCTTGGTCGGATCGAACAGAACGACCACATCGCGGTAATAATCCATCTGCAATACGAAGATATCGGTCTGGTCGGTTCCGTACAGGCGGTCATTGCCGGGCCGGTCATAGACATAGTTCGGCGGCGCTGCGGCAGCATTGTCGTTGAAAATAAAATCACTTTCGTCCAACCAGACCTGAGAGAACGCGGGATCGCCGCCGACTGGTGGCTGGAAGGTGATGAACGTGCGCTCGCCGTTGATGGTGATGGAAAAGGTCGTGTCGCCGACATATTTGACCTGCACATCGGCCCATGTGACGTTGAGCTTCGTCAGGTCGATGGTGTCGATACCATCCTGAAAATCCAGAATCCTGTCGGTCTTGTCGTCGTTCAGCAAACGGAACGTGTCCGCGCCGGAATATCCCGTAAGCTGGTCGCGCCTTGCGCTGTCCTCGATGATGTCGTCGCCGGCCGTTCCGAAAATAAGCATAAGATTTACCTAAAATTTGCCCTACCCGGCCAGATAAACCAAATATTGCTTAATGAACGGTTAAACCCCGCGTTGCCTGCCCTTGCATTCCGCCGACTTTGTGATAGGCCAAACCGCAAAGTTTAAAGGGATGAAATCATGGACGGTTTGGACGCTCTCAAGCAGCGCTATCTGGACGGAATTGCCAATGCGGCGGATGAGGCGAGCCTCGAGGATCTGCGCGTGTCGGCCATTGGCAAAAAGGGCGAGGTCAGCCTGAAAATGCGCGAACTGGGCAAGATGACGCCCGAGGAACGGCAAGTTGCCGGTCCCGCGCTGAATGCGCTGAAGGACGAGATCGCCTCGGCGCTTTCTGCCAAGAAAGAGGCGCTGGGCGATGCGGCGCTCGACGAACGACTGCGATCCGAGTGGCTGGACATCTCCCTGCCCGGACGCCCGCGCCGTCAAGGCACGATCCACCCGATCAGCCAGGTGACCGAGGAACTGGCAGCGATTTTCGCCGACCTTGGTTTTGCCGTCGCCGAAGGCCCGCAGATCGAGAGCGATTTCTACAATTTCGACGCGCTCAACATCGCGCCCGAGCATCCCGCGCGGCAGGAGCATGACACGTTTTACATGCACCGCGACGCGAACGACAATCGCGCGCCGCATGTGCTGCGCACCCACACCAGCCCCGTGCAGATCCGCTATATGGAAAAACACGGCGTTCCCTGCCGCGTGATCGCGCCGGGCCGCGTGTACCGCGCCGATTACGACCAGACCCACACCCCGATGTTCCATCAGCTTGAAGGACTCGCTATCGACAAGGATATCTCGATGGCCAACCTGAAATGGGTACTGGAGGAATTCTTCTCGGCATTCTTTGGCATCGAGGGCATAAAAACCCGCTTCCGCGCCAGCCACTTCCCGTTCACCGAACCGTCCGCCGAGGTCGATATCCAGTGCAGCTGGGTCGATGGCCAGCTGAAAATCGGCGAGGGCGACGGCTGGATGGAAGTGCTGGGCAGCGGCATGGTGCACCCGCATGTGCTGCGGTCCGCAGGCGTAGACCCCGACCAGTGGCAGGGCTTTGCCTTCGGCATCGGCATCGACCGGATCGCCATGCTGAAGTACGGCATTCCGGACCTGCGGGCGTTTTTTGATTCAGACCTGCGCTGGCTGCGGAACTATGGATTTTCGGCGCTGAATATGCCGAATTTGCATGGAGGGATAAGTCGGTGAAAAGGGACAAAGAGCTAATCCGGAAATTGCTGATTGAGATTGAAAGCTCAGACAAGATTGAAGGCCTCAAGCTGGATTCTAGGTTTACCTACGAACGCTATGGAAATGAGAGTATCGTGGGCTTTGGTCCTCGCGAGACACAACCGGAACTTCGGAATAGAGATTATCAGCTAATCAAGATGGCAGAAGCAGGCCTCGTGAAATTTAAGGGTTCCGAAAAATTTCAACCTGAGTTCAAAGGTGGCTACGTCCAACTAACCAACGCAGGGCACGATGCGATAGAGGCGATCTCAGACGAAGAACTTTGGAAGAAATTGAAATCCGCGGCTCCAAAGGAAGCATATGACTTAATTAAAGGGATCGCTTCTCCCGCTGCGGTTGCGGCAATATCAACACTCATGGGTTGGGGATAAAAATGAAATTCACACTCTCCTGGCTGAAAGATCACCTCGATACCGACGCGCCGTTGGACGACCTCGTCTTTGCGCTGTCCGACCTCGGGCTGGAGGTCGAAGAGGTCGCCAATCCTCTGGACAAGCTGGCCGATTTCACCGTGGGCTATGTGACGCACGCTGAAAAGCACCCCGACGCCGACAAGCTGCGGGTTTGCAAGGTCGATACCGACGAGGGTGAACTCCAAATCATCTGCGGCGCGCCGAACGCACGCGCGGGCATCCATGTGGTCGTCGCGAAACCCGGCGTCTACGTTCCCGGCATCGACACCACTATCGGCGTCGGCAAAATCCGCGGGATCGAGAGCCACGGCATGATGGCCTCGGAACGCGAAATGGAGCTGTCGGACGAACATAGCGGCATCATCGAGCTGAAGGGCCATCCCAAGGTCGGCTCGAAATTCACCGATTATCTGGCCCAGCACAGCCCCGAAAAAGTCGATCCGGTGATCGAGATCGCCATTACCCCGAACCGCCCCGATGGGCTGGGCGTGCGCGGCGTTGCCCGCGATCTGGCGG
>JAHEFH010000091.1 GCA_024640245.1 Paracoccaceae bacterium
GCGTGCAGCGGATCAGGCAGGTTGACCAGAACGGGCAGGTCCGGCGGCAGCGTTGCAGTGGCTTGGCCATAAGCAGACATCAGCGGTCCGGCCTGTCGCAGAGATGCGCCTGGCCTGTGCGCGGCGCCACGTGCCCAGTCGAAACGGGTTGCGCGCCAAACGCTGTTCTGGCCGTCTGTTTCCGGCAATGGGGAAGGATATTGCACTTGCGTACCCTGAAAATCCGTTTCACCGGCAAACTAGGGCGAATTTGGTGCATGCGCAATCGCGCCTTGGCAGTGGGGGCGAATCTGGATAAACCCGTCGAAACTCCAAGGCACGAGGACATTGATGTTTCCAAGCACATTTACCGACAAAGAAACTATGGCCGAACTGGCTGCGAAAATGTTTCTGGAAATCAAGGCAGTGAATTTTCGCGCGGATGAACCCTATACATTCGCTTCCGGCCTCGCATCGCCCGTCTATATTGATTGCCGCAAGTTGATTTCGTATCCGCATGTCCGCTCAGCGCTGATGGATTTCGCAGTCGCTACGCTCTATCGCGACGTCGGGTTCGAGCAGATCGACGCCTGTGCGGGCGGCGAGACCGCGGGAATTCCGTTTGCGGCATGGATCGCCGACAAGATGAACCTGCCGATGCAGTATGTGCGCAAGAAGCCCAAGGGCTATGGCCGCGATGCGCAGATCGAGGGCGATATCCACGAAGGCCAGCGCGTTCTGCTGGTCGAGGATTTGACCACGGACGGCGGGTCCAAGCTAAAATTCGCGCAGGCTGTCCGCAATGCCGGTGCTGTCTGCGAGCATACGTTGGTGGTTTTCTACTATGACATCTTCAAGAATACGCACAAGATGCTGGCCGAAAACGGCCTGAAGCTGCACTATCTGGTTACCTGGTGGGACGTGCTGAAGGTGGCGCGTGAGCAGGGCCATTTCGATGACAGAACACTGGATCAGGTCGAGGCTTTCCTGAACGCTCCGCTGGAATGGTCAAAAGCGAATGGCGGCGTCTACGAGTTGAACAAGTCAAGCTGAGCCAAAGGCTCAGTCGACGTCAAGTAACCGCTTTTCCAGCTTTTCCAGCTTTTCCAGCGCTCCTGACAAGGTCGCCCGCAGCTGTGATATCTCGCCCAGCGCATCGTTGATGGCCGTCGGACGCTCAAAGGTTTCCGCAACCCGAGTGGTGCCGTTGCCTTCGCCGCTGATCAGCCAGACAATGGATACGTTCAGCAAGCCGGCCAGCATCTGGATACGGTTCGCGCGCGGTGCGTCCGCATCGTTTTCCCAAGCCTCGAGCGTACCCGCATCCACTCCGAGTTTCTCGGCCAGGCTTTCTACGGTCAGCCCTTTTGCCTCCCTCGCAGCTTCCAACCGGTCGCCGAGTGTGGCAACGGTTTCGTTGAAATAATCGTTTTGCTCAAGAGTTGTGGTCGACACGAGGTGCTCCGTAAATGCTCTGTACTATTGCTGAGCAGTCTAACTAGACTACTGGGCTCCAAGATGCAAATTTACGAAGCTTCGTGTCAGGAAACCGTCGAATGCTGTGCTCCGAGGCCCTGAACCTCGACTTCGACGACGTCACCCGACTGCAGGTATGGCGGCGGCGTCATACCCAAGCCGACGCCCTCGGGTGTGCCGGTAATGACCAGATCGCCGACGCGAAGGTCCATATAGCGGCTGAGCGTCGCGATGATCGAACGTACGTTGAAAATCATGTCGGAGGTGTTGGAGTTCTGCATGACCTTTCCGTTGACCTTGGTCGTCACCTTCAGGTTTTGCGGATTGGGAACCTCGTCCGGTGTTACCAGATATGGACCGACGGGGCCGAAAGTCGGGGCCGATTTGCCTTTGATCCACTGGCCGCCGCGGTTCATCTGAAAGTCCCGTTCCGACACGTCGTTCGATGTGAAATAACCGGAGACGTAGTCGAGCGCATCTTCTTCTGACACATTCGAGCAGGGACGCCCGATGACGAATCCGAGCTCGACTTCCCAGTCGAGACCAATCGAACCCTGCGGTAGCACGATATTATCGGAAGGACCGCTCAGCGCAGAAGTGGCCTTGGAAAATATGACCGGTTCGACCGGTAACGGCAGGTTCGCTTCCGCCGCGTGTTTTGCATAGTTTAACCCGATGCAGATGAAATTCGGTGTATCGGCGACACAGGCACCGATGCGCGCGCCCTCCGGCAACAGCGGTAAGGTGGCGGGATCGAGCTTGGACAGGCGGTTCAGGCTCTCGACCGAAACTGTTTCGCCCGCCAGATCGTCAACATGGCCCGACAAATCGCGAATGCCGCCAGAGGCGTCCAGCAAGGCGGGGATTTCCTGGCCCTTTGGCCCGTAACGCAAGAATTTCATTGGTCTCTCCTGTTTGGTGCTTTTCTAGCATTTTCGGGACATGCTGCAAGCGCTTGAATGGTTTGTTCGGCTATTCGGAGATGCATAACCGGCGGGTTAGTTGTGCGGACGACGACGTCGTACTAGGATTTATTTCGGATCGGCGTTACATTTCGCCTTGAATTTAAATTGGGGATAAAAACATGACAGATAAAATCAGAACCACCAAAGGACGCGGGCGGCTGTACGACTCCGTGATAGATACGGTTGGCGATACGCCCTGCATCCGCATTAACAATCTGGCTCCTGACGGCGTCGAACTCTATGTAAAGGCAGAGTTTTTCAATCCTGCCGCATCGGTCAAGGATCGGCTGGCGCTCAATATCATCGAAGCGGCGGAGCGCAACGGCACCCTGAAGCCCGGCCAGACCGTGGTCGAGGCTACCAGCGGCAACACGGGCATTGGGCTTGCTATGGTCTGTGCGCAGAAGGGCTATCCGCTGGTTGTGACAATGGCTGACAGCTTCTCTATCGAGCGGCGCAAACTAATGCGCATGCTAGGCGCCAAGGTGATTCTGACGCCCAGGGCCGAAAAGGGCATCGGTATGTACAAGAAAGCCGTCGAACTCTGCGAGGCGAACGGCTGGTTCCTGGCGCATCAGTTCGAAACTGAAGCGAATGCCGATATTCACGAGTCCACAACTGGGCGCGAGATCGTCGGAGATTTCAAAGGTAAGCGTCTGGACTATTTCGTAACCGGTTACGGTACCGGCGGGACGTTGGCAGGTGTAGGACGTGTGCTGCGCAAGGAACGGCCGGAGACCAAGATAATCCTGTCGGAACCTGCAAACGCGGCGCTGGTATCAAGCGGCAAGGGCCAGGTTCGCGGCGCGGGCGGAGCCCCCGCCAGCAGTCACCCTGCCTGGGAACCGCACCCGATCCAGGGTTGGACGCCCGATTTTATTCCGCTGGTTCTGCAAGAGGCTCTGGATAAGAAATATTATGACGAGTTGATGCCGGTGCCCGGTCCGCTGGGTGTGCAATGGGCCCAGCGGTTGGCCAAGGAAGAGGGCATCCTGACCGGTATTTCGGGCGGTTCGACTTTCGCGATCTCGATGCAGATTGCCGAAAAGGCCGAACCTGGATCGGTGATCCTGTGCATGCTGCCCGACACGGGCGAACGCTACATGACAACACCGCTGTTCGAGTCGATTCAGGAAGAAATGGACGAAGAAGAAACCGCATTGTCGAAATCGACGCCGAACTACCAGATGTAGCGGCAAGGGTGCAGACCTTCGGGTCGAGCGCAGCCCGTGGATGCCTTCGGCCGGGCCTGTTTTACCAAAGTTGAAACAGGCCCCATCCGATCAGGATCAGTCCCAATGGACGTGAAATCCTGTCTCCCCATGGCAGCAGCTTTTCGCAGGCCACGATCGTCGCGACCAGCAGGATCGCCAGAATATTCATCACGCCCAGAACAAACAGGATGGCCATCAGGGCCCAGCAACATCCGACGCAAATCGCGCCGTGCTTCAATCCCATCCTAAAGGCCCCGATATTACCGGAAGCCCAGTTGGTCAGAAAAAAACCGGCAGGCGTCCGGCATGTTTTCAGGCAAGCGCTCTTGAGAGGCGAGAATTGAAACGCTCCCGCCATTAACAACACAGCAGCGCCCAATTTGTCACTGGTCAGAAACAGCATCGGCGAAAGCACCGTGGCAAGTTGCAGAACCCATTGCAGGGCCGCAGCGCCGAGGCTGAACGCGCCCCATACCAGCAAATAGGCGGCAATGAAGCAGGCATTGGCGCTCGCGCCCCCATCCGCCCGTCGCGCGGCGATTCTGCGGTGAACGGATATCACCGGAACCGCGGATGGCAACATCATGGCGCCCATCATAACCGACCACATGATCCAGACCATGACCGCCTGCGCCGGTGTCCAACTGCTGACCATCGGCATCATGAGTCGGACGAAAGGCGCATCCATGTGGCTCGTCGCCCACAGCATGGCTACCCATCCTGTGAAAGCCAGACCGAAGACGAAGCCGACACCGCTGCGGTAATGGCGGTCACCGGTCTTTCGAGGTGCTATGCCGGCCATTGGATTTCAACTTCCATAGGCAAATTCAGTGGAGAAGCCGCACCGCTCCTCATAGTCGAAGTTGAGAGCACCGTCATCGACACGCAGCGACGAGACATTCTCTTGCCCCGGGTGATCATGGCCGGGAATTCCGCAACTGACGGTCCCGTCAAATTCATAGACTTTCGCGACTTTGGCACTCGCCGTGGCTCCGACCTGTATCGTTTCCTGGCCGGGCGTATGAACCAGACGGATAGGCGTGCTGCGAATGCCCAGAACCGTCGAAATATTTCCGGTGAACAGGATGTCGCCCCCTGCCTTTCCCTGAAATATTTCAGAAAGCGCGTTAAACTGTGGTTCGGATGCGGCATCGCTGATATAGATGAAAACGGTCCAAGGGCTACCATCCTCGTCATCGCTATAGGTACCGGCCATGCATACGGTCAGGCCTGACAGGTCAAGTTTTTCAAAGTGGCCGGATTTGATATTCCAAGACAACAGAAAGTCGCAGTTTCCGTAATCCGACAAACCGCCCGGCTTGCCGTTCTGTCGTCTGCAAGGGCAAATGGCATTGCAGTTGCAGGCCTCGTAGTAACTCCCCTCGATATGGTATCCGATATTTTTGGCCATAAGAATTTCCCTGAATCGAAATGCGATTACTTAACGAAATTGAGAATGAGACTAAACGCAATCTGACGCGCAGGTCTACAAGCAAAAAGAAGAGTCTTTGCGTTCAATCAGAGAGAGGGAAGCTATTTGAGAAGATTTAGGCGCCTTAGACTGAAAACCGGAAACCGGTTTTTTGGAGCGGGCGAAGAGATTCGAACTCTCGACCCTAACCTTGGCAAGGTTATGCTCTACCCCTGAGCTACGCCCGCTCACTGCGCGTGAGGGGCGTTATACTACTCTGGAAAAAGCCTGCAAGTGGAAATTCACCGTATCCGGTGAATTTCTTTTCTGGTTTCATGCCTCGTATTCGATCAGCAGGTCCTTGGCGTCCACCTGCGTTCCGGCTGGCGTGTAAATGGCCTTGATGACCCCCTTGCGGTCGGCTGTGATGCCGGTCTGCATCTTCATGGCTTCCATTGTCAGCAACTGGTCGCCGGGCTTTACTGACTGGCCGACGGAGACTGTCACAGACGAGACGACGCCCGGCATCGGCGCGCCGACGTGGTTTTCGTTTGTCGGGTCGGCCTTTGCCTGTTTCTTGACCTTCGCAACGACGCGCCGGTTTTCGACGCGCACCGTGCGCGGTTGGCCGTTGAGCTCGAAGAACACGCGGACATCGCCGTCCTCGCCAGTTTCACCGATCGCCTGCATCAGGATTTCAAGCGTTTTACCGGGATCGATTTCCGCCGAGATTTCCTCTCCTGGAACCATTCCATAGAAGAAATTCTTGGTCGGCAGGGTCCGGACGGGGCCAAAATTGTTGCGGCGCTCCATGTAATCCACGAAAACCTTGGGATACATGAGGTAGCCGTTCAGATCTTCGTCGTCGATTTTCTTGCCATGAAGTTTCTTCGAGACCTCCGTACGTGCCGCTTCGAGGTCTACGGGTGGCAAATGCCCGCCCGGCCGGGAGGTGTCGGGTTTCTTGCCTTTCAGGACCTTGTTGACGATGCCTTCGGGAAAGCCGCCCGGAGGCTGGCCGATGTTTCCGCTCATCATGTCGATGACGCTTGCGGGGAAGGATACCTCGACGTTCGGGTCTTCGACCTGCTCGCGGGTCAGGTCCTGGGTCACCATCATCAGGGCCATATCCCCGACCACCTTGGATGTCGGCGTGACTTTGACGATATCGCCGAACATCTGGTTCACCTGCGCATAGGTCTTGGCGACCTCGGGCCAGCGATCCTCCAGGCCGAGCGAACGGGCCTGCGCCTTGAGGTTGGTAAACTGGCCGCCAGGCATTTCGTGCAAGTAAACCTCGGACGCAGGTGACGCGATTCCGCTTTCAAAAGCGGCGTATTGCGCGCGCACGCTACCCCAGTAGTCCGAGATTTCGCGGATGGCGTCGATATCCAGACCCGTGTCGCGGGGCGTGTTGCGCATCGCTTCGACAATTGAGCCGAGACACGGTTGGGAGGTTCCGCCCGAGAATGTGTCCATGGCCGCATCCACGGCATCCACGCCGGCGTCGGAAGCGGCCAGTATGGTTGCGGCGCTGATGCCGGACGTGTCATGCGTATGGAAATGGATCGGCAGGCCGACCTCTTCTTTCAGTGCCTTGACGAGAGCTGTGGCAGAAGCCGGTTTCAGCAATCCGGCCATGTCTTTCAGGCCGAGAATATGGGTGCCGGACTTTTTGAGGTCCTTGGCCATGTTGACGTAATAGTTCAGGCTGTATTTCGCGCGCTTCGGATCCAGAATATCGCCGGTATAGCAAATCGACGCCTCCAGCACCTTGCCGGATTCCAGAACGGCATCCATTGCGACATGCATGTTTTCAACCCAGTTCAGCGGGTCGAAGACGCGGAACACGTCCACGCCTGTTTCCGCGGCCTGACTGACAAATTCCTGCACCACATTGTCGGGATAGTTGGTGTAGCCGACGCCGTTCGACGACCGTAGCAACATCTGGGTCATCAGGTTTGGCATTCTATGACGCAAGTCGCGCAGGCGTTGCCATGGGCATTCTTGCAGGAACCGGTAAGCCACGTCGAAAGTCGCGCCGCCCCAGCATTCCATGCTGAACAGTTCCGGCAGATTGTGGGCGTAGGCGTCTGCGACATTGATCATGTCGAATGACCGCATGCGGGTCGCCAGCAAGGACTGGTGGCCGTCGCGCATCGTCGTGTCGGTCAGCAGCAGCTTTTTTTGTGCCTGCATCCAGTCGGCCACGGCTTGCGGGCCCTTCGATTCCAGCAGATTGCGCGTGCCTGCCGCCGGTTGCTTGGCCTGTCTGGTCGGCGCTTCGGGGGCTTTGGCTGTGGCGGCAGGTTTCGGGCGCCCTTCGACGTCTGGATGGCCGTTGACAGATACATCGGCGAGATAGTTCAGAATCTTGGTGGCGCGGTCGCGACGCGCTTTGAACGTGAACAGTTCCGGCGTGTTGTCGATGAACTTGGTGGTATAGGTGCTGTTCAGGAATGTTGGATGTTCCAACAGGTTGATAACAAATGCGATATTTGTAGAAACACCTCTGATCCTGAATTCGCGCAGAGCACGGTCCATCCGTGCGATCGCGGCTTCAGGCGTTTGCGCGGAACATGTGATCTTGACCAGCAGGCTGTCGTAATAGCGTGTGATGACCGCACCGGAATAGGCCGTTCCGCCGTCAAGACGCACGCCCATGCCGGTGGCAGAGCGATATGCAGTGATGCGGCCATAGTCGGGAATGAAGTTGTTCTGCGGGTCCTCGGTGGTGATCCGGGTCTGAAGGGCGTGGCCATTCAGTTTTACGTCTGTCTGCGAGGCGCGTCCGGTCGCCTCGGCCAGCGTTTTGCCTTCGGCGATTAGAATCTGGGCGCGGACGATATCGATATCGGTGACCTCCTCGGTCACTGTATGTTCGACCTGAACCCGCGGGTTCACCTCGATGAAAAAGAACTCCTCGGTGTCCATATCCATCAGGAATTCGACGGTTCCGGCGCATTCGTAACCGACATGGGCGCAAATTTTGCGGCCCAGTTCGCAAAGCGTTTCGCGTTGTTCCTGGCTGAGATAAGGCGCGGGCGCCCGCTCAACGACTTTCTGGTTGCGGCGCTGCACCGAACAGTCGCGTTCCCACAGGTGGTAAATCTCGCCGTGTTTGTCGCCGAGGATTTGCACTTCCACGTGGCGGGCCTTTTGCACCAACCGTTCCAGATAGCCCTCGCCATTGCCGAAGGCAGCCTCGGCTTCGCGACGGCCTTCGAGAACCTTCTCTTCCAGTTCGCTCTCGTTCATGATCGGACGCATGCCGCGCCCGCCGCCGCCCCAGGAGGCCTTGAGCATGAAGGGGTAGCCGACCTCGTTCGCCATGCGCCGCACTTCTTTCATGTCATCGGGCAGCACTTCCGTCGCGGGAACGACGGGAACTCCGGCCTCCATCGCCACGCGGCGCGCGCTGGCCTTGTCGCCCAACTGGCGCATCGTTTTGGCTTTGGGTCCGATGAACACGATCCCTGCCGCGTCGCAGGCATCCACGAAATCCGGGTTTTCCGACAGCAAACCATAGCCGGGATGGATCGCGTCGGCACCGGACATCTTGGCGACGCGGATTATTTCCTCGATGTTCAGATAGGCTGCAACCGGTCCCAGTCCCTTGCCGATGCGATAGGCCTCGTCGGCCTTGAACCTGTGCAAGCTCAGCTTGTCTTCTTCGGCATAAATCGCAACCGTTTTCTTGCCCATTTCATTGGCAGCTCGCATGACGCGGATGGCGATTTCACCGCGGTTGGCAATCAGGATCTTGGAAAAATTTGTCATGGACACCTCAGGAGGGTTGAAGGTCAAAAAAAACTTCGCGGTAAAATTGATTCGATTTTTTGTGACCAGTGGGCTTCACAAAAAATCAAGCGTTCCGTTAAGTCACTCGTTTGCTAGCAAGAATTTATCGGAGATTACAGTGGCAATACGTGGATTTCCGGGATTATTTAAAACGAAATTCGGCCGTGGCTCTGGATTAAGCCTTTCCTTGCCAGATGTGGTTTTTAGAACTTACCAATTCCGTAATCCCCATCTGCCCCATGTTGGAACGCAGGTCGTCCCGCAAAATTCCGGTCAGATGATTCGGGCCATCGGCCCCCAGCGCCGCCAGCGCATAATGAAACCCGCGTCCCAGCATGACGAAGTCCGCACCCAGCGCGATGGCCCGCAAAATATCCAGCCCGCTCTCGACACCGCTGTCAAACAGGATGGGAACGGCTTTCTTCACCGCAGCACTGATGGGCGGTAGCATATTGATTGCGGCGGCTCCGCCGTCAAACTGCCGGCCGGCATGGTTGGACACCCAGATCGCATCTGCGCCTTCGGAAACAAGCATTTCGGCATCTTCAGGCGTGGTGACGCCTTTGACCACCAATGGGCCGTGCCATTCGTCGCGCAGGGCGCGGAAATAGTCCATGTCCGGCGCTGTACGGATGGAATAACCCGCGTGCGACGTCGAGTGCGCGTTATTACGCTGCCGCACATATTTCTCGACCATCTTCAGACGCGGCTTGCCGTGATATGCCATCCCCAGCGACCACGCGGGGCGTAGCATGCATTGGATAAACATTGCCGCGCTCAGGCGTGGCGGTATGGTCAAACCGGCGCGGCGCTGACGCTCGCGCATGCTGGCAACCGGCAGGTCGGCGGTCAGAACCAGAGTGTGAAACCCCGATTTGCGGGCGCGTTCAAGAATGTCGCGCCGGATTTCCGGGTCTTTCGGCGGGTACAACTGGAACCAGCCCTGTTCGCCGATGTGGGGCGCCAGATCTTCGGGCGTCCGGCTGGCTACGGTCGAAAGGCAATAGGGGATATTGTGTTTACTGGCCGCCTGCGCCAGCAACAGTTCCGCGTTGGGCCAGATCAAACCTGACATGCCCACCGGCGCAATTCCGAATGGCAGGGCATAGGTCTTGCCCAGCAGCGAAACCGACAGATCGGGCTCCGCCGCGCCGCGCAATACCCGCGTATTGAACCTGATCCGGTCCAGCCCTTCGCGGTTCAAGGTTTTTTGCACCTCCGCACCGGTTGCGCTGTCCAGAAATTCCCAGACAAAATGCGGCAGACGGCGTCTGGCGCGCTTTTTTAAGTCCGCCAGAGACGGGTATTTGTCATCGGAATTCATGGCGCAACTATTGCCAGTGTCCTTCAAAAGAGCAAGCCTGCAGTCCGTGAATATATTTGGGAACATTATGCGAACAGACCTTTAATTTTTCCCGCCTCCGGTCTAGTTTGTCCACTATGACAGGATGGGACGATTCAGACGCCTTTGAGCAGGCCGAAACGCGGAGCTTGTCGCAGCGAGCCATGTCGGCGCGCGCGACGCCCTATCTGGATGCCCTGAACGAACCGCAGCGCGAGGCGGTGGAAACACTGGAGGGTCCGGTACTGATGCTGGCGGGGGCAGGGACGGGCAAGACCAAGGCCCTGACCACCCGTATCGTGCATCTGCTGAACACGGGCAAAGCCCGGCCCAACGAGATTCTTGCTGTGACCTTCACGAACAAGGCGGCGCGAGAGATGAAAAACCGCGTCGGCCAGTCTTTGGGGGATGTGGCCGAGGGCATGCCTTGGATGGGCACTTTCCACTCGCTCTGCGTAAAGATCCTGCGCCGCAATGCCGAACTGGTGGGGTTGAAGTCGAACTTCACCATTCTGGACACGGATGACCAGATCCGCCTGCTGAAGCAGCTGATCCGGGCCGAGAACATCGACGACAAGCGCTGGCCTGCGCGCCTGCTGGCGGGCCTGATCGACAACTGGAAGAACCGCGCATGGACACCGGAAAAGGTGCCTGCATCAGAGGCGCATGCCTTCAACAACAAGGGCACTGACCTGTACGAGGCCTATCAACAGCGCTTGAAAACCCTGAACGCGGTCGATTTTGGTGACCTGCTTCTGCATGTCGTGACGATTTTCCAGAAACACGACGACGTTCTGAAACAATACCAGCGCTGGTTCAAATATATTCTGGTGGACGAGTATCAGGATACGAACGTCGCCCAGTACCTTTGGTTGCGCCTGCTGGCGGCGGAGCACAAGAATATCTGCTGTGTGGGCGACGACGACCAGTCGATCTATGGCTGGCGCGGGGCCGAGGTCGGAAACATCCTGCGCTTCGAAAAGGATTTCCCGGGCGCCAAGGTGATCCGTCTGGAACAGAATTACCGCTCGACGCCGCATATTCTGGCGGCTGCGTCTTCCGTGATCGACAAGAACGAAAACCGGCTTGGCAAAACGCTCTGGACCGACCGCGGTGACGGCGAAAAGGTGCGCCTGATCGGTCACTGGGACGGCGAGGAAGAGGCGCGCTGGATCGGGGAAGAGGTCGAGGCGATGCAGTTAGGCACGCGCGGCCACGATCCGGTCAGCCTGAACGACATGGCGATCCTTGTGCGGGCCTCGCACCAGATGCGGGCCTTCGAGGACCGGTTCCTGACCATCGGGCTGCCCTATCGCGTGATCGGCGGCCCGCGCTTCTATGAGCGTATGGAAATCCGCGACGCCATGGCCTATTTCCGCGTCGCAGTGTCGCCCGACGACGATCTGGCCTTCGAGAGGATCGTAAATACGCCGAAACGCGGGCTTGGCGACAAGGCGATCCAGACCATCAACCGAATGGCGCGC
>JAHEFH010000200.1 GCA_024640245.1 Paracoccaceae bacterium
GGCGGCTCGATCTGGTCGAGGGCCGGTTTGTCGGCATGAAGTCGCGCGGCATCTATGAAACGCCGGGCGGAACCATCATGCTGGAAGCCCACCGCGGCATCGAGAGCATCACGCTGGACCGGGGCGCTGCCCACCTCAAGGACGAGCTGATGCCGAAATACGCCGAGCTGATCTACAACGGCTTCTGGTTCAGCCCCGAGCGAGAGATGCTTCAGGCGCTCATCGACCAGAGCCAGAAACATGTCAACGGCACCGTGCGGCTTAAGCTCTACAAAGGTTCCGCGCGGACCGTGGGGCGCTGGTCCGACGACAGCCTCTATTCTGAAGCGCATGTGACCTTCGAGGATGACGCCGGCGCTTACGATCAGAAGGACGCGGCGGGTTTCATCAAGATCAATGCGTTGCGGTTGAAACTGCTGGCGGCGCGGGATCGGCGTCGGAAATAAATTCGGGGTTTTCGGCAACTGTGTTTGTTTGCTTAGCGGACGAAGTTGCCATTGAGTCTGTCTTGCGAAAGTGATGTACTGCGCCCGCATCTTCAAAGGATTTGACAATGCGGTACAAAACGAGGGCAATTGAGCTTGAGGCGGTCAAATTCGATGGCAGCAATATCCCCGAATTTGCGGCGGATCGGGTCGCTTTGAACAAGGCAACTGCGGCGGTTGTAGTTGAAACCGACGAGGGCGAACGGCAGTGCAGCCTAGGCGACTACTTTGTTTTGACGGACGCGGGTCAGGTTCTCGTTCGTGGAGGCGCAATCTTCGAAACAATATTTGAACCTGTCTCTTAATTTGGAGCAGGATCTAGTCACTTGGCCAAAGCGGGCGTCACACGGGCGAACGAATGATGCAAAATGGCGTTCCCCAAGGGTCTTCCATAACTGCCCATTGAAGAAGAGCAGATGCCTCGTCGGGGTAATATCCCGGAGCCTTCTTGAGTTTTCCTCCTAAAGCCTCGATTTTAGGTATTGCCGCTTCGACATCGTCGACCTTGAGGTCGATATGTGTGCTTCCCCCCGACCCCATGTGATCCACCAGCTGAAGCAGGATGACGCTGTTCGTATCGCCTTTCGTCGTCTTGCTGCCTAGCCCCATGAACTTCCCGATTGGATCGACATAGCCCGGCTGCAAGCCAGTCAGTTTTCCCCAAAACGCCAGCCCTTTCTCAAGATCTGGCACATCGACAACGACTTTTTCAAACTCGGCTATCATTTTTTCCTCCCAGCCCCCGATCTCCGAACGGGTAGGAAACCGCTGGTGAGTGTATTGGAAATTCAACGCAAAAGATAGACGCCCGCATCAGGGCCTTTTCAACCTTGGGCTCAAGGCGGACCATTACTATTCGCGGAAATTTCCCGTTTCTTGTACCACCGACATCAGCTACCCGTCGGCGTCAGCTTGAACGCCGCCAGCCGCTCATAATGCGGCAGGGCAGCGCCCAGCACCGGTTGCAGATGCGCCGGAACTTCTGGCAGCGGCCCTTCGGCCCCCGCAAAACCGTCGCTCTGCCAGACAGCATTGTACCAGTGTGACGCCCAGACACCGTCGTCCTTGTGGCCGCCCTTCGGCCAGGACAGCATTGCCGGGTCGAACGGCAGGCCGATGGCATCGCATAGGCTGCGCTGCATGGCCGCAGGATCTTGCCGGATATCGGCGCTGTCGATCACGACCGGTGTCTTACCGGTCATGTCCGTCACCGCCTCGAACAGATCCGTCAGTTCCACTGCCCCGATGTCGCGCAGGGTCGGGTTTTCGGCCTTGACGTGATAGCTGGCGATCACCCGCGCCGGATGGCGGATCAGAAAGACATGGGTCAGGTCCTTCATCCAGTCGCGGGGAAACTCCGGCAGCATATGATGCGCCATGTGTTTCTGATAGAATACGGGCTTGCCGTCGGGGATCGGACCTGTGGCACAGCGCGCCGCGACCTCCATCGGATCGCTTATCCCCGCCGCGAGGATTTCGGCCTGCATCGGATGCACCGCACCGGAATGGGTCAGGTAGGCCGCGTAGAACGGCTCGTCCCAGACGGCGCAGTCGGACCGCGCGCCAAAACTGTACATCATCGCGGTCGACAGGTTGCGCGGACCGGACCACATGGCGATACGCATGGCGTTTGCTCCTTGTTTTGATGACACGGGCTTCACGAAAGGTTCAAATGCCTTTGAACGCAAAACCTGCGACAACAGCAAGTGAAATCCATCATCAGACAAGAGGCCCCATGATCCGAAATCTGCTCGCCGCCCTCGCAATTCTGGCCTTTGCCGCCGCCGTTCAGGCGAAGGACCTGCAAACCGCGATCTTTGCCGGCGGCTGTTTCTGGTGTGTCGAATCGGATTTCGAAAGTGTCGAGGGCGTGACCGGAGCAGTGTCCGGCTATACCGGCGGCACGCTGAAAAACCCGACCTACAAGCAGGTATCGCGCGGCGGAAGCGGCCATTACGAAGCGGTCGAGGTGACCTTTGACGCCGATGTGGTCGGATATGACAAGCTGATGGATATCTTCTGGCACAGCGTCGATCCCGTCGATGCCGGCGGCCAGTTCTGCGACCGGGGCGACAGTTACCGGACGGCGGTGTTCTACACGACCGAAGAACAGAGTCGCATCGCCGAGGCCAGCAAGGCAGCCATCGACGCATCAGGCGTCCTGCCCAAAAAGATCGTCACGCCTATTCTTCCGGCAGCGCCCTTTTACAAGGCCGAGGACTATCACCAGGGCTACTACAAAAGCGACAAACTGGTGCTGACCCGTTTCGGGCCGGTGTCAAAAGCCACCGCCTACAAGAAATACCGCAAGGGTTGCGGGCGCGATGCCCGGCTGAAAAAACTATGGGGGAACAAGGCTTTCGTTGCGGACCACTAGGACCCACCGCGCAACCTAGTAATAAAGGTTATTGATGATGACGACCCGCAGCGCGTAGATGCCAATGAACACCACGATCGGCGTTATATCCAGCCCGCCCATTGGTGGTATGACCCGGCGCAAGGGACGATAGATCGGTTCCAGCAATTTGTTGATACCGTACCATATCTGGGCCACCAACGGCTGGCGCATGTTGAGCACCTGAAAGTTGATCAGCCAGCTCATGATTATGTGGGCGATCAGCACCCACCAAACGATATCGAGTACAAAGAGAAGGATTTGCGCAATTGAAGTCATTGTCTTTTCCGGAATTGTTTGACCACACCTAGACTGCAACTGCCGAATATTCAAGATGTCCGCGCGCATCGCGAGGCGTTCGCGGCGAAACCGGCGGTTCGACTGCGCAAAAGCGGGTATTTCGGCAAAGCTCTTGCTTGCGCCGCTCGAAAGCTGTTCAATTG
>JAHEFH010000092.1 GCA_024640245.1 Paracoccaceae bacterium
CTCAGGAAGAGATCTTCGGGCCGGTTCAGTCCATCGTCCGGTTCTCGACCGAGGAAGAGGCGATCGCGCTGGCCAATAGCCAAGACCACGGGCTTGCCGCCTATATCCAGACCGGAGATACAGTGCGCGCCGACCGCGTCGCGCGCAGACTGGACGTAGGCATGGTGCAGGTAAACGGCAACAGCCGCCTGCCCGGCGCGCCCTTTGGCGGCACCAAATCGTCCGGTATCGGGCGGGAGTCCGGCATCTGGGGCATTCGTGAATATCTGGAAATCAAATCGATAAGCGGCGCGGCGCGCCAATAGCCCGCACCGACCGCCTTCGGGGTTGTCCCTGCGGCCACAATGGGCACAATGGGCAAAAATTCGGAAGGAAGACTCATGAGTTTTAAAATATATCTGTCGGGCGAAATCCATACCGACTGGCGCGAGGAGATCGAGGAAGGTTGCAAAGCCGCCGGACTGAAGGTCAAGATCAAGGGGCCTGTCACCGACCATGCGGCCTCCGACGATTGTGGTGTGACCATCCTCGGTGCCGAGGACAACAAATTCTGGCACGACAACAAAGGCGCCAAGATCAACGCGATCCGCACCCGAAAGGGTATCGAGGACGCTGACGTGGTTGTGGTCCGCTTTGGCGAGCAATACAAACAGTGGAATGCGGCCTTTGACGCCGGCTATGCCGCGGCGCTTGGCAAGTCACTGATCATACTGCAGCGGCCCGAGCACCAACATGCCCTGAAAGAGGTGGATGCCGCAGCACTCGCCGTTTGCGAAAGCCCGCTTCAGGTTGTGCAGATACTGACGTACGTCATTACAGGGAAATTGCCTGGGTAGCGGCTTCTGCCACAAATTAGACAGCCGATCATGGCAGCTGCGGAGTATTGTGCCACTAACTGGCAAAATTGACCTTGCTTGCAAAGCGCTTTGATTTATGAGCGGCAACGCACTTCCTGCCCAATTTCCCAAACCTGCCAGAAGGTTTGGAAAATTAATGCAGAGCCAAGCCAGTAGCGGCCGTTTTTCCCTTTTTGGCGCACCTCAATGCCGGAACACTTAAAGTCGAGACCTAAATGAATTCGATTTACACGCCCTAATTCATGGCGTACAAATTTTTAAAGACCCAAAGCGCTATCAAATGAGGAGCAGACGCGATGCGAATGACCCTGTCCAGAGCCGCATTTCCTACGGATTTCCGGTTTGGCGCCGCGACAGCCGCCTATCAGATAGAGGGAACGCGTCTGGGAACCTGTGGGCGGTCCCATTGGGACAAATTCGCGAGGGACGGCGGAACATTCAACAATGAAAACGGGGATATTGCCTGCGCCCATTACGATCTCTGGCCGCAAGACCTCGATCTTGTGAAGCGCGCGGGTTTCGACGCCTACCGGTTTTCAATCGCCTGGCCGCGGATACAGCCCGAAGGGCGCGGGAAACCGTTGGCCGAAGGGCTGGATTTTTATGACCGTCTGGTTGACGGCATGCTGGAACGCGATCTGGAACCTTTCGCGACGCTTTATCACTGGGATCTGCCGCTGGCTCTGGCCGACAGGGATGGTTGGCGCAATCGAGATACCGCGCTTCGGTTTGCCGACTACTCGGCTCATGTCTGCCAACGCCTCGGCGACCGGCTTGCCTCCGTTGCGACCATAAACGAACCGTGGTGCGTTGCGTGGCTCAGCCATTACGAAGGCGCACATGCGCCGGGACTGAAGGACATTTCGGCAACGGCCAAGGCAATGCACAACATTCTGGTTGCCCATGCGGAATCTGTGAAAGTGATGCGGGAACTCAAACAGCCAAATCTCGGCATCGTGCTCAACATGGAATATTCGAACCCCGCCACGGACAAGGAGGCCGACCGTCATGCCGCCCAAATTCATGACGGGATTTACAATCGCTGGTTCGTCGAGGCATTGAGAAAAGGGCGCTACCCCTCAGATATTATGGAATATCTCGATCCGTACATGCCCGAGGGCTGGCAGGACGACATGGATGATATTTCCGCGCCGCTTGATTGGCTCGGGATCAATTATTACACGCGTTCGAACCATGCTGACAACGGCACAGGAGCTTTTCCATTCTCGCGGACCGTGACCGGACCCTTGCCCAAGTCCTCCATGGGGTGGGAGACCTATCCCGACGGACTGGAATTTTTCCTGAAACGGACCCGCAGTGACTATACCGGCGACCTGCCGCTCTATGTCACCGAGAACGGAACCGCACGCCATGACAGGCTGACCGAAGATGGCGTCGATGATGCGGGTCGTTGTGGCTATTTCAACCAGCACCTCGAGGCGGTGCACAGGGCGATGGAGGACGGAGTGCCGGTCAAAGGGTATTTCGCATGGTCGCTATTGGACAATTTCGAGTGGGCATTCGGCTATCGCGAGCGGTTCGGACTTGTTCATGTAGATTACGAAACACAGAAACGAACACCAAAAGCATCTTACCACATGTTCCGGCAATTTCTGGAGGATTGAGGCGTGGACCGTCAACGCGACATTTCCGAAGTTCGAGAGTGGGCAACTTTGCATCACACTTTTTCGGAAACAGGGATTGCAGACGTTGTGGGAAAGCATCATTTTAAACGGACACGCATTTGTGCCGGTTACGTTGCATACTCTCGCGCTGGGAAGGGCGGAGGCTGTTGCACGTAAGGTACGTTATCGCTAACGTGAATGAATAAATAATGTCGATATATTGCAAAGCGACCTCTGTGATGCAATTGGGGCGCTAAATACAGAAAACCGGGAAAACTGCCCGGACTTCGGATGAAAAAGCCGGCAACGGCGAAGCACGAGACCAGAGAAATGAATGACATGTCAGAGATCAATGTTCCGGTTATGGAAACCCAGACGCTGCAAGAGGCAATTTCCAGGCATCTGAAATATTCCCTCGGAACGGACGAGAGCCACGCTTCACTTTATGACTGGCGCATGGCCCTGTCTCTGTCGCTGCGCGATCTGGTGGTGGACCCATGGTTTGCCAGCACACGCAAAACATACAACACCAAGGCCAAGCGGGTCTATTATCTGTCCATGGAGTTCCTGATCGGACGTCTGATCGAGGATGTCGCGATCAACCTTCAGGTCGAAAAGGTCGCAACGGAGGCGATGCGTAATCTGGGGCAGGATTATGCCACGGTGGTGGCAGACGAACCGGATGCGGCCTTGGGGAACGGCGGACTGGGCAGGCTCGCCGCTTGTTTCCTCGATAGCCTTTCGACGCTGGGAATTCCCGCCTATGGATACGGCATCCGTTACGAACACGGCCTTTTCGAACAACATTTCGACGACGACGGCCGCCAGATCGAAACCGCCGAAACCTGGCTTTCTCAGCGCCACGCATGGGAATTCGAGCGCCCCGAAGTGAGCTATACGATCGGTTTCGGAGGATATTGCAGCGAGGCGAAGGGCAAGACCACGTGGACGCCCGCCCAGACTGTGATTGCCTCGGCCTACGACACGCCGGTCGTCGGATGGAAGGCTAAATGGGCGAACACGCTGCGGCTCTGGGCCGCGAAATCGACTAGCGTTTTCGATCTCGACAGCTTCAACCGCGGCGAATATCTGGCCGCCAGCGAACCCGAAGCCCTGGCGCGGACGATCTCTCGGGTGCTCTATCCCGACGACACAACAGATGAGGGCAAAGAACTGCGCCTTAAGCAGGAGTACTTCTTCACCGCGGCGTCGATCCAAGACCTTGTTCGCCGCTTTCTGACAGAGGGAAATGACCTGCATGACCTGCCGGAGATGGCGGCGATCCAACTGAACGATACCCATCCGGCGATTGCCGGGCCGGAACTGGTGCGACTGCTGGTCGATATCCACGGATTTGATATGGCGGACGCGATAGAGGTCGCTCGCTCTAGCCTCGGCTACACAAATCACACGCTTCTGCCAGAAGCTCTCGAACGCTGGCCCGAGGGCCTGTTTGCGCGTATTCTGCCGCGCCATCACCGGATTATAGAGCACATTCAGAATGCACATCTGGCTGAAACCAATAATTCGGTACGGATTATCGAGAACGGGTCGGTCAAGATGGGGGAACTGGCGTTCATCATGGCACATGCCGTTAACGGTGTTTCAGCGCTGCATACCGATCTGGTCAAGCAAACAGTCTATTCCGCCCTGCACAAGGACTATCCGGACCGGATCATCAACGAGACAAACGGAATTACGCCGCGCCGCTGGCTGTATTCGTGCAACCCGCCATTGCGAAACCTGATCAACGAGACCATAGGGACGAATTGGCCTGACGATCTGGAGCAACTCGACAAATTAAGCGCCCATGTCGACGACAGCGCATTTCTGGATCGCTTCCGGGCAGCAAAAGTCGAGAACAAGGAGCGTCTGTCAGCATGGCTGAAACAGCGGGACGGATTTTCCATTGACCCCACTGCCATGTTCGACATTCAGGTCAAGCGCGTCCACGAATACAAGCGCCAGTTGATGAACCTGCTGGAAACCGTGGCCCTGTGGAATGATATCCGCGACAATCCGAATGGAAACTGGACCCCCAGGATCAAGTTTTTTGGTGGCAAGGCGGCTCCGGGCTATGTCGTGGCCAAGGAAATCATTCACCTGATTAATGATGTGGCCAAGACAATCAACAATGATCCGGCAACTCGGAAATATCTACAGATCTGCTATCCCGAGAATTACAATGTCACGATGGCCGAGCATCTGATACCGGCCGCAGACCTGTCCGAGCAGATATCGACTGCCGGTAAGGAAGCATCGGGCACCGGTAATATGAAGTTTGCCCTGAATGGCGCGCCGACCATCGGAACGCTGGACGGCGCCAACGTGGAAATCCGTGAATACGTCGGGGCCGAAAACTTCTTCCTTTTCGGACTGACCGCCGCGGAGGCCGAAGCGCGCCGCGCGGTGCCCGACTTCGCACGAAAAGCCATTACCGCCAGCCCGCGCCTGACCCGCGTATTGGGGCAGATATCCAGCGGACTGTTCAGTGCCGGCGACAAGACTCGCTATGTCTCTCTGGTCCAGCGTCTTTTCGAGCACGACTATTTCTTGGTGACTTGTGATTTCGACGCCTATTTCGACACGCAGCGGCTTGTTGACAAAGCCTATCAGGATCCCGCCGCTTGGACCAGGATGGCGGCGCTGAACACGGCGAGGGTAGGGTGGTTCTCTTCTGACAGGACCATTGCCGGCTATGCCAAAGATATATGGGGTGTGAAGTCCATCAAGGACCTTTGACAACTCCTGCAGCCAGAGAATGAAAGCGACAAGAACATGATTTTGATCGACCCGAATGTAGCGCGTGACATTGTTTCTGGTAATTTCGACGACCCTTTTTCAGTACTGGGTCTTCACGGGCATGATGGTCGGTTTGTCATCCGGGTTTTTATGCCCAACGCCACCGGGGTCGAAGTCCTCGACGCCAAGTCCGGTCGCAAAATCTGCGCTCTTGATCCGGTGGCGGACGCCGAGGGGCTTTTTGCCGGAGTGTCCGGTCGGCGCAAGACACGGTTCGCGTACAAGCTGCGCATGACCAAGGACGGGCACACATGGACCATGAAGGACCCATACAGCTTTGCCCCGGTCATGGGCGAGATCGACGAGCACCTGTTCAGCGAGGGTTCGCACCGTCGCCTGTGGAACATTCTTGGTGCGCATGTCATCAGGCATGAAGGCGTCGAGGGTATCCATTTTGCCGTCTGGGCGCCAAATGCGCGCCGCGTATCGGTCGTTGGCGATTTCAACGGCTGGGACGGGCGCAAGCACTGCATGCGTCGCCGCGGACAGACCGGCATCTGGGAGGTATTTCTCCCTGATCTGGGCGAGGGGGAACCCTACAAATACGAGATTCAGGATAGTAACGGACAATTACTGCCGCAAAAAGCCGACCCCTACGGCTTCGGGTCCGAGCATCCGCCGAAAACTGCCTCTATCGTGCGGCGACTGGATAAGGCGAAGTGGTCCGACAAGGGCTGGATGTCTAAACGCGAAGCCATCCAGCGCTTTGACAAGCCTATTTCCATCTATGAAGTCCACCTCGGATCCTGGAAGCGCAAGCCGGAGGAGGAGAACCGTCCTCTGTCCTACGAAGAACTGGCCGGCGAGCTGGTGGCGTATGTCAAGGAAATGGGGTTCACCCATATCGAGCTTATGCCGGTATCCGAGTTTCCTTTCGACGGATCCTGGGGCTATCAGCCGATCGGTCTGTTCGCGCCGACGATCCGGCACGGCACGCTGCAGGAATTCCGCGCTTTCGTGAACGCCTGCCACAAGGCCGAGATCGGCCTTCTGCTGGACTGGGTTCCGGGTCATTTTCCTGAAGATATCCACGGTTTGGGCCGTTTCGACGGAACCGCGCTCTATGAGCATCAGGACCGCAAGGAAGGTTTTCACCCCGATTGGAACACTCTAGTCTACAACTATGGACGAAGAGAGGTATCCAACTATCTGGTTTCAAACGCTCTTTACTGGTGCATGGAACATCATATCGACGGCCTGCGGGTCGATGCCGTCGCCTCCATGCTGTACCGCGACTATTCGCGGAAAGAGGGCGAATGGGTCCCTAACATTCACGGCGGGCGCGAAAACCTCGAGGCGATCAGCTTTCTCCAACGCATGAACGAGGCTGTTTACGGAGAAGTCGAGGGCGTCATGACGGTTGCCGAGGAATCCACTGCCTTTCCGGGGGTAAGCGCCCCCACTAGCAACGGCGGTCTGGGCTTCGGGTTCAAATGGAACATGGGGTGGATGAACGACACCCTGTCCTATATCGAGGAAGACCCGGTTCACCGGAAATTTCACCATCACAAGATGACCTTCGGCCTGCATTACGCATTCTCCGAGAACTTCATCCTGCCGATCAGCCATGACGAGGTCGTACACGGCAAGGGTTCAATGCTGTCGAAAATGCCGGGCTTCGGGGCCGACAAATTCGCCAACCTGCGGGCCTATTACGGCTTCATGTGGGGCCATCCCGGCAAGAAACTGCTGTTTATGGGCTGCGAGTTCGCACAGGGCGGGGAGTGGAACCACAATCACAGCCTTGACTGGCACCTGCTGGATCACGAATGGCACCGCGGTGTCCAGTCGCTGATCCGCGACATGAACCTCCTCTATACCTCCACACCCGCTCTCTACGAGTTGGACAGCAAACCGGACGGCTTCGAGTGGATCGAAGAGGAAAATGCCAACGAGTCGATCTTTGCATGGATACGCAAAGGCAAGGATGGGAAATCACCGGTTCTGGTGGTTTGCAACATGACACCGATCGAACGGAGCAATCACCATATCGGCGTACCGGCAGCGGGACGCTGGATCGAACGGTTGAACACAGATGCAAAAATCTATGGCGGCGGTGGCCGCGGCAACCTCGGGTTTGCCGAAACCAGACAAGTAGCGTCCCATGGACGGGCAAACTCGCTGAGTTTGACCTTGCCTCCGCTTTCAACGCTCTTTTTCGAACTCGAACACTGATAGAATGATTTTTTTCGAATTTTATAGAGGAAAAACCAATGGATAATGAATCACAGCGCCTTGCACAGCAATCGATGGCCTTTGTCCTTGCCGGTGGCCGCGGAAGCCGTCTTCTGGAACTGACGGACAGACGCGCCAAGCCGGCGATGTATTTTGGCGGCAAGAGTCGCATCATCGACTTTGCCCTCTCGAACGCCGTTAATTCCGGTATTCGCCGAATGGCGGTAGCAACGCAGTACAAGGCGCACAGCCTGATCCGTCACCTGCAACGCGGTTGGAGTTTCTTCCGTGCGGAGCGCAACGAGTCGCTGGACATCCTTCCCGCATCGCAGCAACTGGACGAGGAAAACTGGTACAAGGGCACCGCCGATGCCGTGACCCAGAACATTGACGTGATCAAGGATTACGGTGCGAAATACATCCTTATCCTGGCGGGCGACCATATCTACAAACAGGACTATTCGCTGTTGATCAAACAGCATGTCGACAGCGGCGCCGAGGTCACGGTCGGTTGTATCGAAGTACCACGCATGGAGGCCAGAGGCTTCGGTGTGATGAAGGTCGATGACAATGACAAAATCCTCGATTTCGTCGAAAAACCCAAGAATCCGCCAGCGATGCCCGGACATCCCGATCTGGCGCTGGCCAGCATGGGTATCTATGTCTTCGAGGCGGAATTCCTGTACGATCTGCTTCGGCAGGACGCAAAAGATCCGAAATCGAGCCATGATTTCGGTCATGATATTATTCCTCAACTGGTGGCAAAGGGCACAGCGGTCGCACATCCGTTCAGCCGGTCCTGTGTCCGAAGCGGTCTGGAAAAAGAGCCTTACTGGCGCGATGTCGGGACCATCGATGCATTTTGGCAGGCAAATATCGACCTGACGGAGTTCACGCCGAAACTCGACCTATACGACAACGCCTGGCCGATCTGGACCTATTCGGAACTCACGCCTCCGGCCAAGTTCATCCACAACGAAGAGGGCCGCCGCGGACTGGCCGTATCCTCGATGGTATCGGGCGGATGTATAATTTCCGGTTCGTCGCTCGAGAACTGTCTGATGTTCACCGGAGTCCGGACACATTCGTTTTCAAGCTTGAAGGGCGTTGTGGCGCTGCCCTATGTGGACATCGGACGGAACGCCCGACTGACCAATGTCGTAATTGACCGCAGCGTAAAAATTCCGGAAGGGTTGGTTGTCGGCGAGGACCCTGTGCAAGATGCCGCGCGGTTCCGTCGATCCGAAGGCGGCGTGTGCCTGATAACGCAACCCATGATTGACAGGCTGGGATAGTAAAATGAATGTCCTCTTCGTTGCATCGGAATGTGCACCTTTTGTAAAAACCGGCGGGCTGGCGGATGTGATCGGTGCTGTGCCGAAAGCTCTGGCACCGCTGGGCGTCAGCGTCAAAATCATGATGCCGGCCTATCCCGCGGTGGCGAAAATGCTGTCGCAAGGGACTGTTTTACAAAAGATTTCCGATCTGCATGGCGGAGAGGCGAGGCTCGTTGAGGTTCAGGCAGAGGGTCTTGACCTGCTGCTGCTCGATGCGCCGCATCTGTTCGACCGTCCGGGCAACATCTATCTTGGTCCGGACGGAAATGACTGGAGCGACAACCATCTGCGTTTTGGCGCACTGTCGCTGATTGCCTCCCGCGTCGCGATCGAAGGCGTCGGGGGGTGGAAACCCGATCTGGTGCATGCGCATGACTGGCAGGCGGGGCTGATCCCCGCATATCTGCATCAGACCAAGAAACAGACACCGCCCTGTATCCTCACGATCCACAACGTGGCGTTTCAAGGTTTGTTCGATGCCGGCGTCGGGTCTGTCCTCGGCTTGTCGGATGCCCTGTTCACGCCCGAAGGGACCGAGTACCATGGCAGATTGGGCTTTCTGAAGGCCGGCATAGCCTTCAGCGATATGATCACGACCGTCAGCCCGACCTATGCGCGGGAATTGCTGCTACCTGAATACGGT
Organism: Paracoccaceae bacterium; assembly: GCA_024640245.1. Classification (GTDB taxonomy): domain Bacteria; phylum Pseudomonadota; class Alphaproteobacteria; order Rhodobacterales; family Rhodobacteraceae; genus Amylibacter. The sequence continues at coordinate 9,440 of JAHEFH010000092.1, forward strand.
ATGGGTTTGCAGGGACTGCTTCAGGCGCGCAAGGCGAACCTGACCGGTATTCTGAACGGCATCGATCTGGATGTCTGGAATCCGGCCAACGATCCAGCACTGGTGGAAAGTTACACCGCCGCGACGTTGAGCAAGAAAGCCGCCAACCGCGCCGAGATAGAAAAGCGCTTCGCCCTGTCGCCTAATCCCGATGCCCCGCTGTTTTGTGTTATCAGCCGTCTGACGACGCAAAAGGGTCTGGACCTGCTGATCGAAACGTTGCCGGGCCTGGTCGGGCGCGGCGGGCGCCTTGCGGTACTGGGGAGCGGCGAGAAATGGATCGAGGCCAGTTTTATCGGCGCTGCGCACCAATTCAGGGGTTCGGTCGGCGTGATTATCGGCTATGACGAAGCGCTTTCGCACCTGTTGCAGGGGGGTAGCGATGCCATTCTGGTGCCTTCGCGGTTCGAGCCTTGCGGCCTGACGCAGCTCTACGGCCTGCGCTACGGTACGATACCTGTCGTGGCCCGCACCGGCGGGCTGGCCGATACCATAATTGACGCAAATGCCGCTGCGCTGGAGGCGGAATGCGCCACCGGCATCCAGTTCGCACCCGTGACCGCCGCTGCACTCGACAGTGCGATCGACCGGACTTGCGACCTGTTCAAGCAACCTGATGTGTGGGATAAAATCGTCCGGCGTGCTATGAGTCACCCAGTCGGGTGGGATCGTTCCGCCAGTGCCTATCTGGACCTGTACAAGCACGTAGAAAGCATGCCGGAGAAATGAATATCCAAAATCGGACGCACATCGAGATAAGTTCCGGTCGCCCGAAGGAATTGGGCGCCCGTTTTGACGGGGCCGGTACAAATTTCGCTGTGTTTTCGGCCAATGCGACCCAGATCGATCTGTGCATATTCGCACCTGACGGCAAGACTGAGGTGTCGCGCACCTCTCTGCCCGAGCGAACGGGACCGGTCTGGCACGGTTACGTTCCGGGTTTGACGGCGGGCACGCTCTATGGATACCGCGCCCACGGCAGCTATGCTCCCGAACAGGGCAATCGCTTTAATCCGAACAAATTGCTGATGGACCCTTATACGCGGGAACTGCACGGCAAATGGACGAACCGGTCCGCAACCTATGGCTATGACATCAAGTCGCCGCGCGAGGACCTTTCCTTTGATCGCCGCGACAGTGCCGCTTTTGTGCCGAAATCTGTTGTTTCGGACCCAGCCGTTTTCAGTATCAACACCGACCACCCCGATCACGACTGGTCGCAGACGCTGGTCTACGAGGCTCACGTAAAAGGCCTGACGATGGAGCATCCGGATATTCTGGAGCGTGTCAGAGGCACATACGAAGGACTTGCCTCAGACGCCATGCTGGAGCATCTACAGAAACTGGGCGTGACCGCAATTGAGCTGCTGCCGGTTCATTCCTTTGTAAATGATGGCTTTTTGGTAGAGCGGAAGCTAAAAAACTACTGGGGTTACAACACTATAGGGTTCTTCGCGCCTGAGCCGCGCTATTTCGGCGCCGCCGGATACCAGGGCTTCCGGAACATGGTCCAGCGCTTTCATCTGGCGGGCATTGAGGTCATTCTGGACGTGGTCTACAACCACACCGCCGAAGGTGATCAGCGCGGTCCAACACTATGTTATCGCGGGTTGGATAATGCCTCTTATTACCGTCTGATCGCCGGTCAGCCACGCTACTACATCAACGATACCGGCTGCGGAAACACCCTGAACGTGTCAAACCCCTATGTATTGCGCATGGTCATGGACAGCCTTCGTTTCTGGGTGCAGGGTATGGGCGTGGATGGCTTCCGCTTCGATCTGGCGACGACGCTGGGCCGGGAAGACCACGGCTTTGACCCGAATGGCGGTTTTCTCGACGCGCTGCGGCAGGATCCGGTCCTGTCGGGCGTGAAACTGATCGCCGAGCCATGGGATATCGGGCCGGGCGGGTATCGCGTCGGTGAGTTCCCGCATGAATTCGCGGAATGGAATGACGGTTATCGTGATACGACACGCCGCTACTGGCGCGGCGACCCGCACAGCGCGCAGGAACTCGGCGCGCGTCTGCTGGGATCTGCCGGACAATTCGACAAGGCCGGTCGTC
>JAHEFH010000093.1 GCA_024640245.1 Paracoccaceae bacterium
CTGGTACGAGGTCACCGACGCCACTGGCGCAACCGAATACGGTGATGTGACCATTCAACTGACTTATCCCGCCCCGATCGGAGACATAACTCTCGAAACGATGGAGCTGTTTGACCCGGCGCTGGCCGAATTGCTGGGCTATTACATCTACAAGGACGGTCCCGACGGAGTTTTTCTGGTGTCGCAACTTACTACAGCGACAGGGTCTTTCGAGGAACGCGATGCCGCCGTGACCGACGGAGACTATGATTATGACGGCGACGGCGACGCGGAATTCCGGATCTGGACCGACGGAGACGGCACGACGCACGAGATGAACGTGGTCCATGGCTATAACGAGTTGTTCGGCCTCGAAACCGTGACCTTCACCGGTGTTGATGCGGGCGAATCCGTCACAATCGAGTATTGGAGCCTCGACGGATATACGAAACTTGGCGAAGACACGGTGGATTTCTCGACCATTACGCCTGACGGTGACGATTACGTCTTCTTTGCAAACGAGATGGATATCGGTCAGGTCAGTTTCATCGCCGGCGCAGGGGATTCCGTGTACGTCGACGACCTGGTCCTCGTCTGACGGGGGCGAGCCTGTCTTGTCCGAAAACCGGGCACCGCGTTTTTCCGGAGCCATGACGCCAGCCGATAGTGGCAGGCGGTCAAACCCTGCACCGGGGCTTGAGCGCAGACGGCATCTGGCCGGATGAGGGTAAAGCAAAAACGAAGGCCCGCCCGATACAGGGCGGGCCTTATCCTGTTCTGAAGCTGTCCGGGGCGCGGACCCTACAGTTCCAGCGAAACCACGGCCACGCAGTCGCCGACCTTGACCAGACCGGGGAAATGCCGCGTCGTCATGATCCCGTCGATATGGGCGTGGCAGTCGATCGGATGTATTCCGGTGCGGTCCACGGGCCAGATACGCGCAACGACGTCGCCGCGCTTTACCGGATCGCCAAGATCCTTGACCGGCTCTATCAGGCCGTCGGATTCGGCAAAGGTGAAACAGTCGCCATCCGGCTGGCCGAGGTTGACGGTCGGTCCGATCTCCATCTTGCCTTTCAGAATTCCGGCATGGATCAGCAGGTTGCGGACGCCCTTCTTGGCTATGCCGATGGAGCGTGCCGTGGCCGTCCCGCCGCCGCCAAGCTCGGTCGAGACAAAGACTTTGCCCTGTTCCTCGACCGCCGTGTCGTACATGCCGACATTGTCGATTTCCAGCAGCATGACGGAATAGGGCGCGTTGAAGGCCGCCATTGCAGCGATGCAAGCGGCTTCCTGAACCTTGTCCTCCAGCACGTGAACCGCTGCAAAGGGGATGAAATCCAGAGTTTTGCCGCCCGAATGGAAATCGAGCACGATATCGGCCATCGGAACCAGCGTGCGGTGGAAATAGTCCGCGATCTTCTCGGTAACCGTTCCGTCCGGACGCCCCGGAAATGCCCGGTTAAGGTTGCGCGCGTCGATCGGCGAGGTGCGCGTGGCGGCGCGGAAGGCCGGATAGTTGAAGGCCGGAACGATGATAACGCGACCCTTGATATCCTCGGGTTCCAGCGTGACGGCCAGTTCCTGCAGGGCCACCGGCCCTTCGTATTCGTCGCCGTGGTTGGCGCCGGTCAGCAGGGCGGTCGGACCGTCGCCGTTCCTGATCACGGTAATGGGGATCATTACTGACCCCCATGCGCTGTCGTCGCGGCTGTAGGGCAAGCGCAGGAAGCCGTGACGCTTGCCGTCGTCATCGAGTGAAATGGTTGGCTGTATCGGGTTCGGTTTCATGGTTTCAGTCTTTCACAACCAGCTTTCTTGGGACATTCGACAGGCATTCGGGTCCGGACTTGCCGATCACGATGCTCTCGGTGATTTCGAAGCCCCAGTCCTCCATCCACAATCCCGTCATAAAGTGGAAGGTCATGTTTTCCTGCATCACGGTCTTGTCGCCCGGGCGCAAAGACATGGTGCGTTCGCCCCAGTCGGGCGGGTAGGACAGGCCGATCGGATAACCGGTGCGGTTGTCCTTGGTGATGCCGTACTTCTTGAGCACCTTGAAAAACGCCAACGCGATATCCTCGCAGAGGTTTCCGGCCTTGGCGACCTCGAGTCCTGCTTCCATGCCCTCCAGAACCGCCTTTTCGGCGTCGATGAAGGTCTGCGTCGGCTTGCCGAGGAAGACCGTGCGCGACAGCGGGCAATGATAGCGGTGGAACACGCCGGCCAGTTCGAAAAAGGTGCCTTCGCCGGATTTCATCGGCTGGTCGTCCCAGGTCAGGTGCGGCGCGGCGGCGTCTTCGCCGGATGGCAGCAGAGGTACGATGGCGGCGTAGTCTCCGCCCGCGCCGATGCTCTCGTCGTAGCGCAGGGCCGCGTCATAGATATCGGCCACCAGGTCGCATTTACGGATGCCCGGTTCGATCTTGTCGAACACGCGCTGGTGCATACGCTCGACGAAATGCCCGGCGGTGCGCATATAGTCCAGTTCCTGTGGAGATTTCACTGCGCGCTGCCAGTTGACCAGCGCCGTCGCGTCGGAAAACTTTGCGTTCGGCAGGTGTTTTTGCAGAGAGGCGAACGCGGCGGCGGAAAACCAGTAGTTGTCCATCTCGACACCGATTCTGGCCTTGGCCCAACCACGGTCCGCGATGCGGGCCGAAAGGAAGTCCATGGGGTGGCGCTCGGTCGATTGAACGTAATTGTCGGGATAGCCGATGATATCGTCCGGCTTCATGAAACAGGTGCGGACCGCGCCGTTGGCATCCTGACCGCGACCGAACCAGACCGGATCGCCTTCCAGCCCCAACAGAACCGCCTGATGGACGTAGAAGGACCAGCCGTCATAGCCGGTCAGCCACGCCATGTTGGACGGGTCGGACACGATGATCAGTTCAAGACCCTTCGCCTGCATGGCGGCGCGGGTCTTCGCGATGCGACTGGCGTATTCGTCGCGGCTAAAATAGAGGGTGGGCTCGCGCATCTCTGATGCTCCTGTGTCTAGCTGTTAAAAGTGGTGCCGAGGCCGGTTTCCCGTGCCCGGGCGGTCGTAAAAGTCGCGATCGCGGTGTCCTGAACGCCGGTTCCCGTCAAATCGCAAAGGGTAATATCGTCTTTTGATGTCCTGCCGCGCGCTGTTCCGGCCACGATCTCGCCCAGTTCGGGGAAGATCGCCGTATCCTCGACCAAACCCGCCGCGATGGCAGAGCGCAACTCGCCCAGATGTCGCGTCTGGGACAGACGGTCTGGTACGTACAGGCTGGCGCGGGTAATGCAGGCGGGGTCCAGTTCGTTCTTGTGGTCCTGATCCGATCCCATGGCGGTCACGTGCTGCCCGGGGCGGAGCCAGTCGGCTTTCACCAGCGGGCTGGATGAGGGCGTCGTGGTCACGACGATATCCGAAGTGGTCACCGCCGCTTCAGCCTCGTCCGCAGCGACGACGTCGATGTGCAGTTCCGCATTCAAACGCTTGGCGAAAGCGCGCGCCTTTTCGCCGTCGCGGCCCCAGATCACCGCCGTCGTGATCGGACGGACGAGCATCAGCGCCTTCAGTTGCAGTTCTGCCTGCATGCCGGTTCCGAGGATACAGGCCCGCGACGCGTCTTCCCGCGACAGGTGACGTGCGGCGACCGCGCCTGCGGCGGCGGTGCGCACATCGGTCAGGTATCCGTTGTCCAGTAGCAGCGCCTGAAGCACTCCGGTGCGGGACGAAAAAACGGTCATCAGGCCCGAGGTGCTGGGCAGGCCGAGTTTCGGATTGTCGAAAAAGCCGGGTGACATCTTGATGGCAAAGCTGTCGAGGCCGGGCACATAGGCGGTTTTCACATCGACCTCGCCATTGAAATCGGCGATGGCGAGCGACAGGATCGGAGGCATGACGACCTTGCCCCCGGCCAGCGTGCGGAAGGCGTCCTCGATACAGTCCACGGCGGCGCTGTCCAGTTGCACGATGCTGCGCAGATCGCTTTCGGACAGCAGTTTGATCTCAGGCATCTTCTGGCTCCCACGCGTCGATATCGACGTCCTCTCCGTTAATGATCCGGTTGTGCATCCGCATGTCGATATTGCCGCCGCTGCACAGGGCGACCGTAGGTCCCTTCGGCTTGAACTTGCCAGTCAAAAGCGCCGCTATTCCGACTGAACCGGACCCTTCGATCACTTGCTGCTCCTGCCAGTAGGCGTGCCTGACGGCGGCCGCGATTTCAGCCTCGCTGACCAGCAGGATATCGTCGACAAGATCGCGTACCATGTTGAAGGTCAATCGGTTGTCCAGCCCGATGCCGCCACCCAGAGAGTCGGCCAGCGTCGCCATTTCCGCAACCTGTATCGGCTTTCCGGCGTTCTGGCATTCATACATCGCGGCGCCGCGTTCCATGCTGACGCCGATGATGCGAATACCCGGTTTTTTGGCTTTGAGTGCGGCCGCAACGCCGGAAATCAGCCCGCCGCCGGAAACCTGCACCAGAACCGCCTCTGCGTCTGGAACCTGTTCAAGCAGGTCCAGCCCCAGCGTACCCTGACCGGCGATCACGTCCGGATGGTCGAAGGGCGGGATCATGGTCATGCCGTGCTCCCGGACCAGCATCTCGACCTCGACCTGCGCGTCGTCCTGCGAGGTGCCGATGATACGGACCTCGGCGCCCTGCGCCTTGATGCCCTCGACCTTGTTTTCGGGGACCAGCGACGACATGCAGATGATGCAGCGCACGCCGTTTTGCCGCGCGGCATAGGCCAACGCGCGTCCGTGGTTGCCGGTGGAAACGCCGACGACGCCATGCGCTTTACGGTCTTCTGTCAGGTTCAGCACCGCATTGGCGGCACCGCGCAGCTTGAAGCTGCCGGTGGTCTGGGTGTGCTCCAGTTTCAGGTGCACCGGCGCGCCGGTGTGGTCCGACAGGCTGGCGGACAGCCGGATCGGAGTCGGCTGGATGGTGCCCGCGATCCGGCGGCGGGCGCTTTCAATCTGGGCGAGGGTGACAAAAGGGGCGGTCATTGCATCAATTCCTGATCTGGCCGGGAAGGTCATAGTCGAACAGCTTGCCGTAGTCTTGTGGCTTGTGACCCAAACCGGCGTGCCGCATCAGGGCCCATGCGCTGGCCTGATTGGAAGTTATGACCGGTTTGCCGCTGCGGGCTTCGATTTCGGCGATGGTGCCGATCGCGGGCAAGGCTGTGCATGACAGGAAAAAGGCCTCGGAACGCGGATCGTCGATGGCCAGTGCCGCCTTTATTATGCTGTCGTGGGTGACGCGGGCCATTTTCCGGTCATCGTCCAGCCCGAAACAGGCGAAGCGGACCACCTCCAGCCCGTGGCGCTGAAAATAATCGGCCATCGGGCGGCTGGTTTCGACCAGATAGGGCGTCAGGACGGAAATGCGCTTGATACCCATGGCGGCAAAACCCAACAGGGCGGAGCCGCTGGGCGTGACGACCGGGACGCCGGGTCTGGCGCGATTGATCGCGGCCGCCACTTCGGCGTCGCCGATGACCACCGAGGCCGCCGTGCAACTGTAGCAAATCGCGTCGAGCGCGATGTCGGGCAGGATCAGGTCAGCCGCGGCCGTCAAGGTCGGCGTCATGGCCCGCAGGTTCGCAGGCGTGGTCGGATTGGCGAAGGGAACGCGGGTTCCATAGATACCGACATCGTCGAACGGCATCAGTCGCGCGAAATCGAATTCTGTCGTCAGGTCCGTCGACAAGGTAATCAGCCCGAGTTTCTTCCGTGCGTCCGGCGCCTCGAAAGCCAGGCCCTGGTCCGCCAATTCAATCTGGATAGTGTCCATGGCGCGGCCTAGCGTAGTTTGGGGGCAAAGCGCTTTTCAAGGCGCCGCAGGAATATCACCGATGGTACGCTGACCAGCAGGAAGAATGCGCCGACCATCGTCATGGGCTCTACGTATTTGTAGTGGTAATTCGCGACGGAGCGGGCCTGGTTCATCAGTTCGAGTACCGTGATCGCGGCCAGTAGCGGCGTCTCCTTGAACATCGAGATGAAATAGTTGGCCAGTGCCGGGATCATCGGCGGGATCGCCTGCGGAATGATGATCTGGGTCCACGTCTGCCGTGTCGAAAGGTTGATGGCCTTGGCCGCCTCCCACTGTCCTTTGGAGACATTGTCGATGCCGGTGCGGTAGACCTCGGCCGTATAGGTCGCGTAGTGGACTCCCAGACCGATCACACCGGCCACCATGGGCGACAGCAGGATGCCCAGATCGGGCAGGATGTAGAACAGGAAATACAGTTGCACCAGCAACGGGGTGCCGCGGATGAACTCTGCCGCGAAGCCGAAAGGATAGCGGATAAACTTGTTCCGCGAGCGGCGTGCGATAGCTAGGCCGAGGCCAGCAATCATCGCGATGATCGTGCCCAGAACAGTCGCCTGAATGGTGATGACGACGCCATCGGCCAGTTGAGGGATGATCTGCCAGACAAAATTCCAGTCCCACATCGGCTCAGCCCTTCGTCACGTCAAGGCCGCGCGACAGCCGTCGCTCCAGTGCCTTGATGCTGTTGGAAATCACTGTCGAGTACGCAAAGTACAGGAACAGAATGGTCAGGAAGGGCACGGCCGTCGAACCGGTCTGTGCACGGACAACCTGCGCCTGGAATGTCATGTCGGAGAGCGAGATCAGCGAGACTACCGCCGTGCCTTTCAGCAGTTCGATCGCGTTGTTGCCGAAAGTCGGCAGCATCAGGACAAACGCCTGCGGCAAAATCACATGGCGCAATTCCTGAATGCGCGTGAAGTTCAACGCCTTGCAGCCCTCATACTGTTCGCGCGGGACGGACAGGATTGCTCCCCTGACCACCTCTGCACCATAGGCCCCTACGTTCAAGCCGAGCGCCAACACACCGGCCTGCAGCGGTGACAGGGGAACTCCCAGAAGCGGCAGAACGAAATAGGCCCAGAAAAGCTGGACGAAAATCGAAGTGCCGCGAAAAAATTCGATGTAGGCCGTTGCGAGCCAGCGCAATTGCCAGAAGCGCGAGATCCGTCCCAGGCCCGCCGTGAAGGCAGCGACCAGTGCCAGGGCACAGCCGAGCACGGTGATCTTCGCGGTGACCACGGCCCCGTCGAGAATCAGACCAATATATCCGTACCATTGTTCCATAGCGGGTCTCGTTGAGTGTAATATCCGGATGGCGACAGGTTCGCCGCCATCCGGTCAGGATTGATCAGTTCGGGCCGCCGCAAAGTTTTTCGCGGCTTGTTTGCATCGCCGCATCTGCCGAATAGCCATAAGGCTCGACGATGGCGGCAAACTCGCCGTTGGCCTTCATTTCGGCCAGAACCGCGTCATATGCGTCGCGCAGATCGGTGTCCTGCTTGCGGAAAGCAACGCCGGCACAGAAGATCGGGGTTCCTTCGACAGGCGCAAACATCTCCAGATTAGGGTCGTTGGCCTTTGTCAGCAGGTCGCTGATCGAAAGAACCGGCAGGGCATAGACGTCAATCCGGCCGTCCTGAAGCATTTTCGATCCGGATTGTGGATCGGGAACGACGATGACATTGGCGCGGTCGACACCGGCTTCAATTGCCAGTTTTTCCTCGGTGCCGCCACCGACAACGCCGACCTTGGCTCCCTTGGCCGCGATATCGGCAAAGGATTTCAGACCCAAGGGGTTGCCTTTCTTCATCATGAAGCTTTCGGCATCACAGAGGTCGGGTTCGGAAAAGGCGACGGCGGCGCAGCGTTCCGGTTTGATGAACAGGCCGGCTGCGACCATGTCAAAGCGCCGGGCTTGTACGCCGGGGATCATAGCGCCGTATTCGGAGATCGACGCGACGATGTCGGGCACGCCCAGTTTGGCCAGCACGGCGCGAGCCACGTCAGGTCCGGCACCGGACACTTCACCACCGGTGGTGACTTCGGTCCACGGCGGCTCGTTGGCGATGGCGATCCGCGCAAAGCCCTGTTCTTTCAGTCCGGCAAGATCGGCAGCAGCGACCGGAGCCGTCAGCGACGTCATAAGCATCCCGGCACCCAGTGCCGTGGCGGCTAATTTCGTAATATATTTGGATTTCAACATGTTCTGTTCCTCTGTTTTCCTGTTGGTAGGGTTGGTTTTACTGGGCGAACTCGTTCAACGCAGGTGTCAAATACGCTGCCCGGCGGCGACAATCTTTCGCAAAAAGGTTTGCGTCCGCTCTTCTTGCGGGTTGGTAAAAATCTGGTCCGGCGGTCCCGATTCGACGATCCGGCCGCCGTCGAAAAACAGGACCCGGTCACTGAAATCATGCGCAAAATTCATTTCGTGTGTGACCAGCAACATCGTCATGTCGGTTTCGTCCGCCAGCTTGCGCAAAACATTCAGAACCTCCTCGACCAGCTCAGGGTCGAGTGCCGATGTCACCTCGTCGAACAGCATGATCTTGGGTCGCAGGGCCAGCGCCCGCGCTATGGCGACCCGCTGCTTCTGACCGCCGGAGAGCTCTGCCGGTTTCTGCGAAGCCTTGTCGGCCATGCCCACCATAGCCAGCAGATCCATGGCCAGCGCATTTGCCTCGGCCTTGGGCGTGCCCTTGGTCAGCATCGGCGCGAGCGTCACGTTTTCCAGTACGGTCTTGTGCGGAAAAAGGTTGAACAGCTGGAATACCATGCCGATTTTCGCGCGCATCTTGTGCAAATGCGCTTCGTCGGCTTTCACAAGCGCGCCGTTCTTCGGCATGTGCCACAGCGGCTCGTCATCGACAAAGATGCCGCCGCCGTTGATTTCCTCGAGCGTCATCAGAATGCGCAGAATCGTCGTCTTGCCGGATCCAGAAGGCCCGATCAGCGCAAGTTTTTCGCCGGGTGCGACGGTAAAACTTAGGTCCTTGAGAACCTCGAAATTACCAAAGCTTTTTGAAACGCCTTCGATACGAATAATTGGGTCCGTCACGGCGCGAAAACTCCCCTGTCACGATTGTTGCCATCGCGCGATGGTGATATGAGATCAAAATCAAGTCAATTATTTTATTAAATCATAACAATTTTATTTGGACGGCCGACGGGCAAAATTGACTAGAGACTCGGAACGGCGCGCTCCGGTTGCTGATCGAGAATTCGGCAGACGATGCGAAGTCCGAGCGCCAGATCGTCTTCGCTCACCGCGCCGAGGCAGAGCCGCACCGCGGGTGTTGTGTGTGAGTCTGTGCTGGAGAAATAGGAGCCGGGGGCTACGGCAACGCCGCTTTTGCGCGCCTGTTCGACGAACGCCGCTTCATCCCAATGCCTCGGCAGCGGCAGCCAGACATGCATCCCGCCGCCGCTGGAATAATGCGATACGGAAGCGAGCTGTTCCGCGGCGATCCGGTTGCGTTTTGCCAGAGCAGCTTTCTGCCAGTCCAGCAATTCGGCGGCGATACCGTCCTCGATCCAGTGGGCTGCGATATCCAGCATCAATGAAGTCGCCGTCCAGTTCGTGACAAGATGCCGGTTCTTTGCGGCCTCGCGCAGAATCTCTGGGGCGACCAGAAAGCCGATCCGCATTCCGGGCATCAGACATTTTGTCAGGCTGGTGAAATAGAAGCTGCGCTCCGGTGCAAGCGTGGCCAAGGGGGGCAACCGTTCCGGCTGGATCGGACCCCAGGCGTCGCTTTCTATGATCAGGATATCGTGCTTGCGGCAGAGCGCGACCAGTTCCTCCCGTCGCCGCGCACCCATCATGGTTGCCGTCGGACTAAGCCCGCTGGGCATGACATAAAGCGCCTTGACGGATTGTGTGGCGCAAAGCCGGTCGAGGCTCCCGGGCAGGATACCCTCGCGGTCGATGGCAAGGCCTTTCAGCCGCAAGCCCAGATAGGAGCAAAGTGGTTTCAGCGTATGGTGACCGATTTCCTCGGTCGCGACGATCTCGCCGTGCTTGGCTGCGGTCATCAGGGCTACGGTCATCGCCGAGGTGTTGCCGTTGGTCAGCAGAATAGATTCCCTTGGCGGCATCACCCCGCAGCGTTCCAGCCAGCGTACGGCCATCTCCCGGTAATAGTGGTTTGCTGCCGTCGGGCGGAAGGAATAGACCGTATCGGCCGGCAGGTTCACGCTAAGACGTTCCAACGCCTTGCGCATGTGGTCAATGTGGATCTGGTCGCAGACCGGTTTCAGCGCCGAGAGGTCGATCAGGGTTTCACGCTGGTTGACTGGCAGATAGAAATGCGGGCTGCGCGTATCGGACTGGCGGCCGTTGACAAAGGTGCCGCGGCCGACCTCTCCGGTAACGGCGCCGACGCGGATCAGGTCTTCGTACGCGCGGCTGACGGTCTGGACGCTCAGCCCCAGGTCATAAGCCAGTTCGCGCTGGGGCGGCAGGCGGTCGCCGCCGGTCAGATCACCTGCCTCGATCGCCCGCAGCACGCACTTTGCCAGAGAGCGATAGGCGGGTCGGGTAAGGTCACCTTTTTTCGGGGGCCAGATTGTCATGGCTTACGTTTGCCTATAGTCATAACAATTACAAGCGGTTTTCCCCGCATTAGGATTCCGAGATTATGGCGACACTCAAGCTGGATGACCGCGATTTGCAGATTCTGCAAATTCTTGCCCAAGAGGGCCGGATCACCAAAGCCGATCTGGCGAAACGGGTCAATCTGAGTCCGACGCCTTGCTGGGAACGACTGAAACGGCTGGAGAAATCCGGTATCGTGCGCAGTTATCACGCCGATATCGACCTGCAGAAAATCGCGCCGCACCTGACGATCTTCGTCATGCTGGAGCTTGACCAGCATCGAGCCGAGACCTTCCAGATATTCGAGCGCATGATTCAGCGTTTTGACGAGATCACGGCCTGCTGGGCGTTGGGCGGCGGTTTCGACTATTTCCTGCAAGTCGTCGCGCGCGACATCCAGAGCTATCAGTTGTTGATCGACCAGTTGCTGTCGGAACGGATCGGCATTTCCCGCTATTTCACCTATGTCGTGACCAAGCCGGTCAAAAACACCACCACGCTGCCGTTCGACGTCCTATTGACGCGCGACCAGAGCGATTGACGCCGGAACAGTCAAAGCAAAGACGATTCACCTGCCGGAAGCGCGTTCTTTGGTGAAAACCTCTGCCGGATTTCCTGCACACTCCGGGCGAAGTCAAACATTCCAGCGGAGTACTCCAATGCAGCGGAAACATGCATCTGCAATTTCGTGCCCGATCACCCTGAGCGATGCGGAGCTATTCCGCGACCAGTCCTTTATTGCCGGTCGCTGGGTCGCAGCGCAATCGGGCGACAGCATCACTGTTACTGATCCTGCAACCGGCAAGGCGTTGGCTGAGGTCGCCTGCCTGTCCGGCGACGAAAGCCGGAGCGCGGTCGATGCGGCGCAGGCAGCTTTCAAAGCATGGAGTGGCTTGCTGCCTCAGGAACGGTCCGCGATCCTGAGGCGTTGGTTCGACCTGATGTTGGCCAACCGCGAGGATCTGGCCCAGATCATCACAGCCGAGCAGGGCAAACCGATTTCGGAATCACGTGGAGAGATCGACTATGCCGCGTCTTTCGTCGAGTTCTATGCCGAAGAGGCCAAGCGTCCCGATGTCGAGGGCGTCACCTCGCACCTGAAGGATGGTGAAGTCGAGATCTGGCG